>NZ_CAJTCF010000007.1:0-81374 GCF_910574735.1 Duncaniella muricolitica
TCAAATAGTTCGTCCATGCCCTCGGGCAGGCACATCCATATTGCATCTGCGGTTTTCATACCGCAAATTTAACACTTTTCTCAAAATCCATGCACCGCCATTTCGGCTTGACCCGGCAAATCCAAACTGTTAGGAGCGTTCTCTGATTATATAGTCAAAACAGATGCCACCGCAAACATCATTTATATTGACCTGACAAAAATCAAGTTTGAACATCTGAAAGAGTATCATGCTCTCAACGACTATATAGAGGAAAAATATCGGGATGGAGTCAATAATTATCTGATGATTGACGAGGTTCAGCTATGTGAAAAATTCGAGCTGGCTATCAACAGTCTGCACTCAGATGAAAAATACGATATCTATCTCACCGGCTCGAATGCGTTTCTTCTGAGCAGTGATCTTGCCACACTGTTTACAGGGCGACACATGGAGATTCACGTTTATCCATTTAGCTTCAAGGAGTACTGTGCCTATTTCGATATTGGCGGAGATTATGATGAACATTTCGAGCGTTATATAAAACTTGGAGGACTTGCAGGTTCATATACTTATAAAAACGACTCTGACAAAGAGAAGTACATTCGGGATGTTTATGACACAATCCTTATCCGGGATCTTGTAGAGAAATATCGGCTGGGAAGTGCGACACTTCTAAAAAAGGTCGCTGAATACCTTATGGATAATGTGAGCAATATATCATCGTCAAGGAATATCAGCAATATCCTTGTCGCAAATGGCACTGAGACCAACTACAAGACAGTGGGCAGTTATATCGACCATCTCTGCCACGCCTTTGTCTTCTATGAGGCCAGAAGGTATGATGTGAGGGGTAAGACCTATCTTCAGTCGCTCAGTAAATACTATCTTGCAGATACCGGCATTCGTTTTGCGGTACTTGGCAAACGTAATATGGACTGGGGGCGTATGCTTGAGAACATAGTCTTCATAGAACTGCTACGACGCGGATATGATGTCTATGTAGGCAAGCTGTATCAGAAAGAGATTGACTTTGTTGCAATGAAAGGCAATGAGAAATTATACATTCAGGTCAGTGACGACATTTCCGGTGAAGATACATTCCGCCGGGAAGTAGAGCCATTGTTGCAGATTCGTGATGCGTATCCAAAGATACTCCTTGCAAGAACCCGTCACGAGGAGAGTGACTATGAAGGAATTTCCATTATTGATATTCCACGCTGGTTGCTTGCCTGTAAATCAGGCTTGTATAATGAATAGCATCCGGCTTTTGACCAGTAGAATGGTTAAGGCCGGATGCTTTTTTGTTTCGGGTATTATGGAGATAGTCTTGGTGTGCCTGTCGGGTTACATCATGAGCGGGGCAAGGTATTTGGCGAGGAAGTAACCGCCGCCGATGAGCCAGACGAAGAGGATACCGGCGAGGATAAATGGTTTGGCTCCCGCCTTCTTGAACTTGTCAAAACTTGTCTCGGCTCCGAGAGCTACCATAGCCATTGTCAGCATGAAGGTGTCGATATAGTTTATGAGGTCAATGCCCAAAGCCGGGATACCCATCGGTGTGCTGAGGCTGTTGAGGTATACTGAAAGGGAATTGATGCCGATTACGAGCAGAAAGCCGAAAGCAAACCACGGCACGGCCACTTTGCCCTTTTCGCCTGTCGAGTTGGAGGTCCCGCGGCGTGTGCGTCGGGCTGCCCAGACACCGAGTATGAGCAGCACCGGCACGAGTATCATAACGCGTATCATTTTGACAATCACCGTTGTCGATGCTATCTGGTCGCCGAGTGCGTTGCCTGCTCCCACGGCGTGAGCCACCTCATGGAGTGTGGAGCCACTGAATATACCCATCTCGGTGGGTGAGAGTTGCATGAGGCCGGAGCGATAGGCCACCGGGTAGAGAAACATGGCTATGGTGCCGAATATCACTACTGTGGCTACGGCTACTGCGGTCTTGTAAGGCTGTGAGCGTATGGTGGCTTCGGTGCCGAGCACTGCGGCCGCTCCGCAGATGCCGCTGCCTACCGAGGTGAGCAGTGCCGTCTCGGGGTCCATCTTGAGGAGTTTGCCTATATAATATCCGCCGATGATTGTGACAGTGACTATGATAGCGTCAACTGCCACTCCGGCTATGCCTACGGCGGCTATGTCCTGAAATGTGAGTCGGAAGCCGTATAGGATAATGCCGATACGGAGCAGACGCTTGGCGCAGAACTGTATTCCGGGCACCCATGTGTCAGGCAGGTGCATTCGCAACATGTTGGCATATATCATACCAAGTATGATGCCTATAATCAGTGGACTGATGGACAGTGCGGTGAATATGTGCGCGCTGCCGATGTAGAATGCCGCGCATGAGAACAGTGCTATGAGCAGCACTCCATGAAGCATGTTTCCGCGTTTCTGAGAGAACATAACAGTGGAGAATGAATGTTTTTTTATGTTGTTAATTTGTTAATAAAACACAATCCATTCACGGAATGTTTTCTCTCCACGGCGGTTTATGGATGTTTTTTCTTCCGCTCAAACGGGTCATCTTGTGCCCAGGCATTGTTTTTGATAGTATAGATGTAGTTTTTATCCTCAAAAGTCTTGTCGTCAATGGGGCGGAATGTCGGGGCGTCGATGTCGTAGACTCCACGGATATTTTTGTAATAGGAGTTGTAGTCCGGGTCAATCTTTGTGCCACGCGGTATCGGAAATCCGAAAAACAGAGCCGTCACCATCCATCCGCCATACCATAAGGCTACGGCTATGGCAAGATATCGGAGTATCTTATGGGTGCGGGTGTAGAAACTAGGTTTCATGGCTGAGGGAGAGGCTGTTTAGTGATAATGGTTTTACAATATCCTACATGCCATTAGGAGAGAGTCGTGAGCAAATATAGTTAAAATATTTCAATCTGGCAAGATTGCAGTCTGTTGTGAAACATCATTTTATTTTTATGCTTACAAGCGACATTATCGCATCATTCAGGCCGGGTGGCGGGTGTAATTTTGTGGTGAGTTTTTATCTGAAAATTATATTTAGCCGTTATGAAGAAGAATTCAGGATATGCTGTCAGAAAGAGTGCCGCCGAAGCGGATGATGTCAAAGGACGAGGACGTATCAGCAAGTCGGTCGTAGGCTCTGTGTTTGATGATTTTGTTGCCGTATGTGGGGCGGCCCGGTTGTCGGCTGATGTGTTTATGGCCACGATGTTTGCGGTGAACAGCTATATCGAGGATGCCGATTTTGTGCCCGGAAGTGACGTTGATGTAGCTGTGTGGACTGAGTTTAAGACGAGGATTGACAAGTGTGCGGCCCGTCTGGCTGCGTCTCGTCTGCGCCGCGGGCGAGAGATGGCCTGTCGTGAGGCTGAGCTGGAGTCAAAGGCGGTCGAGCCCGATGTGCCGGCCGAAGAGTGTGCCGTTGTGACAGGGACGGAAGTGTCGCAGTGTGGCGAGGTCACGGTTGAGAGCGTGGAGGCTGAGTCAGGCGTTGTGATCGAGGAGGTCGAAGTGCCCCGACAGATGATAGATAGTCTGACATCGGATGTTGTCGGGAGAAGATGCGATTTGGCGGGATTTGGCAGGAAGATCAGTATTTGTATCGGAGTTGTTTACGGATGGTTTACCGGGAAAGGATGCTGGGGCGAGCGTCTTCACAGGGCAGCTTCCACATTGATAAAAATTGTGACAGGCCGATGTTGTGTCGAAGTCGGCCGCAGAAGAAAGGCCAGAGAAGAGAAGCGAAAGAAGAAAAACAAAGGCCGGATGCCGACTCTTCTTAGTCAGACATCCGGCCTTCAGGTCATAGTCGCGTCATCTCCACAGTAAAAATCGGAGCGACAGATGATATTCAGCGGTTGATGTATTTCTTACCCTTGGTTATTATGACACCTTTGTAGTCGGCTGAGACTTTTTGTCCGAGCAGATTGTAGCGGTCAGTGTTGGTGTCATCGGAGATTGACGGAGCGGTAATTTCACTGATGGCGGTTGAGGTCTGAACCAGTGATACTGACTGTCCGGCCTCGGTCGGGATGTCATAGAGATATGTCTCGGGAAGTTTTGTCTCGGGGATTTTGCCAGGATTGACCACTATCGGGTCGGGCATGACGTAGGGACGGGTAATGTCATTGGAGTTTTCGCCTTCGGCCAGAGCGAGCGGAGTGCCGTCGGCCATTTTCAGCGGCGAGTTGGAGCGTATGCGCAGATTGCCGCCTATGGTCGAGAGGATTGTAACCTTGTCGACATTGCCGTCGGCCCATGAGAGATCGGTGATTTCAAAGCCTCCTCGTGCCCGCAGACCTGTCACAGAGCCTTTGGCCCACTTGGCGGGGAGAGCCGGCAGGAGGTGGATAAATCCGGCGTGGGATTGCAGCAGCATTTCGGCTATGCCGGCGCAGCATCCGAAGTTACCGTCAATCTGGAAGGGTGCGTGGGCGTCAAACATGTTGGCATACGTTCCGCCGTTGGGGTCTGACATGGTGATGTCGGGTGACACGAGGCGCAGTTGGTTTCGTATGATCGAGAGTGCGTGGTCGCCGTCAAGCATACGGGCCCAGAGACACACTTTCCATCCCATTGACCATCCGCGGGCAGCGTCACCGCGGCCTATGAGCGACTTTAGTGCGGCCTGATAGATGGTGGGGTTGCCGTAGGGCGATACCTGGTTGCCGGGATATGCGCCCCAGAGATGAGAGATATGGCGGTGGGATGTCGACTCGCGGTCCCAGTCTTCCTGCCATTCCTGCACCTGTCCGTATTTTCCTATTTTGTATGGGGTGATACGGGCTTTGAGTAGATCGAGTTCGGTTGCAAAGTCAAGGTCTTTGCCGAGTATGCGGGCGGCTTCGGCAGTGTTTTTCAACACGTCATAGACCATCTGGTTGTCCATGGCCACGCCTCCGAATAGCGAGCAGTTCATGGTCTTGCCTTCGTCGGTGGTGTAGGAGCCGAGTCCGGGATGATTTTCGGGCGAGTTGGACGGACACACCACCATATAGCCGGTGGTCGGGTCTTTGACGAGGAAGTCCTGGAAGAACTGCGAGCAGCCTTTGAGCATTGGGTATACGTCGGCCAGATAAGCCTTGTCGCCCGAGAAAAGATACTTTTCCCACAAGTGTGAGCAGAACCACGCGTTGCATGTTGGCCATACGCCTACCGGGCCGTTGTCGACCGCACCTGTGGTGCGCCACAGGTCGGTGTTGTGATGGAGCACCCATCCGCGGGCACCGTACATCTTGGAGGCGGTCTCGGCACCCGTCACCGAAACGTCTCTTACCATTTCGACAAACGGGTTGTGACACTCGGAGAGATTGGTCACCTCGGCGGGCCAGTAGTTCATCTCGACGTTGATGTTGGCGGTGTATTTGGAGTCCCAGGCGGGATACTGGCGGGCGTTGGGATTCCATATGCCCTGAAGATTGGCCGGCTGGGAGCCGGGCTGAGAGGAGCTTATGAGCAGATAGCGGCCAAACTGGAAATAGTTGGACACCAGGCCAGGGTCGTTGCTGTCGGCATAGAACTCTTTGATGCGTTGCTCGGTGTCCTTGACCTCTTGGTCGGGATTATTGCCGAGGTCGAGGCTCACGCGGCCAAACTGACGGCTGTATTTGGCGGTGTGGTCGGCAAGGGTCGTGGCATAGTCCTTGTTTTTGGCAAGATAGGTGTCAATATATTCCCGGGCCTTGGCTTTGGCATCGGCCGAGATGTCATTGTAACTGACAAAGTTGGTGGCCGACGAGATAATGATGGTGGCACTCGTGGCGTTGCTTACCTCGATGGAAGGAGCCGACCCGTTGGCGGCAACGAGTCCCTGCTGGATTACGGGAAGGGTGGCGGAGGCTGTCTGTGTGCCGCCGTCGTTTATGACTTTGATGAATGTGTAGCAGTTGAGCTTGTTGTCCACATTCTCGCTTTGGGTCTTGGCCGGAACGAGCGAGGCCATTATCATGCCGTCGGGGGTGATTTTATATTCTCCGAGTTTGGCCATATTGGTCTTTATGGGGGCGGCGAAGCATACGTTGAAGTCGAGACGGCCGGGTTGAGAGGCCTCGATGCGCATCACGGTCACATTGTCGTCAAACGAGGTGAATACCTCGCGTGTGTATGTCACACCGTTGACTATATATGATGTGGTAGCTACGGCATTGGAGAGGTCGAGGTCTCGCACATAGGCCTGGGCGTCGCGGGCGTCGACAGTAGCTCCGGCTTCGTTGTCGTCATAGCGGTGACCGGGAAAACCGATGAGCACACAGCCGGCGGCCTGATATTGCGCGCCGTGCGAGGCTTGTGACATCCAGTTGGGGATGGCGAGTTTCTGGGCCGACACATAGTCTTTGGCAAAGATGTAGTCCTGCACCTGCTTGAGTACGGAACGGGCGTTGGCGTTGAGGTTGGTGTTGGGCGACTGTCCCCAGAAAGTGTCTTCGTTGAGCTGGAGTGTGTCAACGGCCACACTGCCGCTCACCATGGCTCCGAGACGACCGTTGCCGAGGGGGAGGGCTTCCTCCCAGTAGGCTGCCGGACGGTTGTACCACAGGCGGTTTTTGCTGTCGAGCACCGGAGGCGGCACCGGACGTGAGGCCGAGGTGGTGAATGTGGTGATGCACGGGACGGCACACACGTTGCCGGCCATGTCGGAGAACGAGTTGGCCGGGACAGTGAATGTGTAGGAGGCTGACAGGTCGAGGTTGTCAAACTCATATGTCACGCGTGTGTTGTTGATGACCGGCAATATCTGCTGCGAAGCCTTTGTGGCATTGTTGGTCAGCACGCCTGCGGCATTGCCGACAGCCTTGACGCTCTCGTTGAACAGCAGTGCGATCTTGCCTGAAGGCACAACATCGGTCTCTCCGTCGGCAGGAATTATGCGTTCGAGCACCGGAGCCTGAAAGTCGTCGGCTATAATGTTGAGATATTTGAGATTATAGTTGCTGGTCTTGGTGGCCGACTGTATGAGCATGCGCACGATGAGGCTCTCTTTGTTGTCGGCTTCGAGAGTATAGACAGCGTCTTCATATTTGTTCCAATGGCTTGCGGCCGTATAGTCCTGAAGGCGTGTCCAGGTGGTGCCTCCGTCGACCGAGTAGACCACTCCAAACCGTGTCGAGGAGCTGGAGCCATCGCCGATGGAGAAGTTGAGTTTCACGTTGGAGAGTGCCGTCGTGGGCATCGATACCTCGAAATACTGGTCGTGCTTTGTAGCGTCGGCATAATCGTCAGGAGATGTAAAACGTGTGATTGATGCCGTGTTGAGGCGCAGCAGATAGTTGGGTGTAGAGCCGCTTGAGGTGAGTTGCCATTTGCCGTCGCTTGTGTGAAGTGTCACTTTGCAGTCGTCGGGTGTCAGGGCACAGGAGTTTGGAAGAAAGCAGGGACGCATGTCGCTCCATTTTTGGTTGGCCGATGCGGCCCATCCCGAGTTGTCGGGAGTGTAGGTTACGGTGTTGCCGTTTTTGACTTCGTCATAGCCTGTGGTAAATTCCCAGTGGGCCACGGTGGTCTGCTCGGCAGCCATGGCGGCGAGCGAGCCTAAGGCAGTTGCGGCAGCGAGTAATAGCCGCCTTGCCTGACCGCTTTTTGACATTGTGTCGGTCTGTGTCATTTTCATTATATACAGTTAGAATTAAGGTTATTTTTCCGACTGCAAAATTATTACAGACCGATTTGGATGGTACGGAAAAAACGGTCAAACATTGTGAAAAAAGCGTCAAAAGTAGGTCAAAAGTAGGTGAAACGGCGTTTTTTTCTTACTTTTGGGGTGAAATCAGTGTGATGTATGCCATGAAAAACAGTCTGTCAGCCATAATCGTTTTTTTGCTGTCGAGCGTGATGCCGATGTCGGCCGGAGTGCGGGAGCCGGAGCGTGTGACGCACTATGACACTCTCGACGGATTGTCGAGCACGAGTGTAGGGTGGGGTTTGCAGGACGGCAACGGCCTGTTGTGGTTTGCCACATGGAACGGACTCAACTGTTATGACGGATATGATTTCCATCGTGTGCAGATACGTCCGGGCGACCGTGTGTCGATAAGCACTAACCGCATACGCGACATACTCCTGTCAGACGAGGGCAACATATTGTGCCGCACCGACGAGGATATCTATGAGTTTGACCTTGGCACATATTCTTTCAAGGACATCCCGTCTGAACGAAAAGACTCGCTTAGAGGACGCATGGGACGACCATGGCGGGGTTTTTATGACCGTCAGGGCAATTTCTGGTCGGGCAATCATCAGGGGCTTAACAAACGGTACACACTGCGTCATCCGGCATTGATACTTGCCGGAACTTCCGACAGACATCCGCGGGCCTTGATGCTCGACCGCGACAGTGTGTTGTGGGTGGGCACGCGGACTGACAGGTGTGTACGTAGGTATGATTGCACCGGTATGCTTGTCGACAGCATGCATCTTGCCACAGCTCCCTATTGCATATTTCAGACTTCGGCAGGTGACGTGTGGATAGGAGGTAAACCAGGGGCTCTCATGAAATATGGAGGTGAGAGTGTGACCGACGATGCCGTATATGATATAAAGGAGGACCGCCGGGGTCGTCTATGGGTGGCGACGTATGGTGACGGAGTGAAGTGTATCGACAATCCGCGAGCCGGCAGGCCGTCGGTCTCGCCCTCGCTTGGCGGACACAGGGTGCGCCGGCTGCTCATAACGCCGTCCGACCGTCTGATAGCCGCCACAACCGACGGGCTATTGATAGGGAGTATCGATACGGATGACTGTCGCGAGGTGAAGCTGCGTCGCATAAGCCGCGACGGCAGTGTGGCCGGGAGCCTGTGCAGTAATGCCACGATGAGTCTGGCGCAGGACAGCCGCGGGCGTGTGTATGTGGCTACCGAGAGCTCGGGCATTGATGTCATAGATGAAGAGGTGCTCTTTTCTGACAGCCCCGAGTTCACTCATATCAATACGTCGGGCTCTTCGCTGACAAGCGATATTGTCAACGCCATGACTCTTCACAGCGACTCGCTGCTGATGATAGCAGGGAGTGACAATGTGATGGCCTATAACCCTGTCACGGGGCGTACTCAGACTCTCAGCCGCACATTCTGGGGCGACAGTTGCCGTTTTGCCGAGACCACACCTTTGTGCCTGCCCGACGGGACGTGGGTGTTCGGGGCCGGAGAGGGGGCTTATGTAGCCACAGCCGAGAGCATTTACGGGCGTGACTATGTGCCGCCGATAGTGTTTACATCATATCTTGTCAACGGAGAGTCGGAGTGTTTTGCCCCCATGCCGGGCGGGATGATTGAAATCCCTGCCGGACACCGCAACATGACGGTGAGCTTCGCGGCAATCGACTATACCGACAACCGAGATATACTTTACCGCACGCGTCTTGACGGCTCGCCGTGGACCGGGGCTGACCGCACGCGCAGCGTGACCCTGTTCAACATGTCGGCCGGCACGCACAGGCTCGAGGTGCAGTCGACCGACCGTTACGGACGTTGGGTCGATAATGTGGCCGAGCTGAAGATTGAGGTGCCTTATTATTGGTATGAGACTATATGGGCGCGGTTGTTGTTTACGGTCTTGGCTGTGGGGATTGTGACGGCGATTGTGTATACTTTATTTTATATAAGGAATGTCAATCGTCACCGTCGCGAGCTGCTTGATAAATATATGGCTCTGCTGAGGGAGCGCGATGCGGTCTCGACAGAGATGACGGCGGTGGCAGAGGAGGCTGACGGAGAGTATGAGATGCCTCCGCTGAATCCTGATCAAAAGCCCGAAGACACGGCTTTTCTCAACAGGGTGAGAAAATATATCGAGGAAAATCTTGATAACCCTGAGGCTAATGTGGACGATATGGCAGTGGCGGCAGCGGCAAGCCGCTCAACGCTCAACCGTCATCTGCGCGCTCAGCTCGGCATCACGGCTGCCCAGCTACTCATTGAGGAGCGTATGCAGCGTGCCCGGCAGTTGCTTGGCGACGGCCGTGCTGTGGCAGAGGTGGCGGATATGTGCGGATATGCCGATGTGCATTACTTTCAGCGGGCGTTCAAGAAAAAATTCGGAGTCAATCCGGGTGCTTTCGGGCGAGGCTGAGCAGAGGCGCGTGCCGTAGACAAAGACCTCGCCGGCCGTGCTTCGGGAAGACCCGGGGTTGTGAGGGTGGGGATTTTTTTGTAACTTTGCGGCGAAATTTATGAAAAACAAACATTCGCATGCTTGCTATGAGGCCTTAGGGCCGGTGTGCGATTAATCATTATTTTATGAGTTATAATCTTTTGAAAGGTAAGCGTGGCGTGATATTCGGCGCGCTCAACGACAAGAGTATCGCCTGGAAGGTAGCCGAGAAGGCTGTGGAAGAGGGCGCAATCATCACTCTCAGCAACACCCCCGTGGCTGTGCGCATGGGTGATGTGTCGAAGCTCGGCGAGAAACTTAATGCCGAGGTAATCCCTGCAGACGCTACCAATGTCGATGACCTCGAAATGGTATTTGAGAAGTCGATGGAGGTGCTCGGCGGCAAAATCGACTTTGTGCTCCACTCAATCGGCATGTCGCCCAACGTAAGAAAGAAACGTCTCTATGATGATATAGACTACGACCTGCTCAACAAGACTCTCGATATTTCGGCTGTTTCGTTCCACAAGATGATCCAGGCCGCCAAGAAGCTTGATGCCATCGCCGAATATGGCAGCATCGTGGCTCTGAGCTATATCGCAGCGCAGCGCACCATGTTTGGTTACAATGACATGGCCGATGCCAAGGCTCTGCTCGAGTCAATTGCCCGCAGCTTTGGTTACATCTACGGCCGCGAGAAGCACGTGCGTATCAATACTATCTCTCAGTCGCCCACTCCCACCACTGCCGGCAGCGGTGTCAAGGGTATGGATTCGCTCATGGACTTTGCCAACCGTATGTCGCCTCTGGGCAATGCCACTGCAGATGAGTGTGCCGACTATTGCATCATGATGTTCTCTGACCTCACACGTAAGGTGACCATGCAGAATCTCTTCCACGACGGTGGTTTCTCCAGCATGGGTATGAGCCTCCGCGCCATGGACCAGTATGAGAAGAGTTTCGACCAGTATCGCAACTCGGACGGTACGATACAGTATGGCTAATTGAAGTTTAGAGTTTAGAGTTTAAAGTTTAGGGTTTGGAAAGTCGGCAGTGACTTTTCAGACCCTAAATTTTTGTCTATGCTCTAATAAATTGTAGCCAGGAGGTCGGCTACGGCTTCGGCGGGAGTGGGGTTGCGCTTGAGACATTTGATGAAGAGCGAACCGATGATGGCTCCCGAGGAGTTGGCACATGCGTCGGCCATGGTGGAGGGTGTGGAGATGCCGAAGCCTATGAGCCGGGGATGATTAAGGCCCATCGAGGCTATGCGCCGGAAGTAAGCGGTCTGTTCGTCGGTGAAGCGGTCTTTGGTGCCGGTGGTGGAAGCCGTCGACACCATGTAGATGAATCCCGAGCAGTGCTCGTCGATGAGGTGTATTCGTTCGGGCGATGTTTCGGGTGTGATGAGCATGATGAGGTCGATGCCATATTTCTCGCAGAGCGGTTTGTATTCGCGCATGTATTCGGCAAACGGCAAGTCTGGGATGATTATGGCGTCGATGCCTGTCTCGCGGCAACGGGCAAAGACTCGTTCGATGCCGTAGCGGAGCATGGGGTTGAGATAGCCCATGAGCACGAATGGCATGTCTTTGACTTCTTTGCGGGCTTCGGCCACCTGATCAAACAGTAGGGAGAGACTCATGCCGTTGTCAAGGGCTATGGAGGAGCTGTGCTGTATGACAGTGCCGTCGGCCATGGGATCGGAGAAGGGCACTCCTATTTCTACCATGTCGACGCCACGGCGGTCGAGCTCACGTATGATTTCGACGGTGGAGTCGAGGCGAGGGAAGCCGGCGGTAAGAAATACAGAGAGTATGTCGGAGGATTTGCGTGAGAAGAGTGATTGAAGACGATTCATGTTAGCAGTTTTTTAGAGATTAGAGTCGTTTAGCCGGTTGATGAATGAGGCTGCAAGCTGAGGATTTTTTGAGCCGGGCGTAGTTTCGAAACGGCTGTTGATGTCTACGCCGGCCATGAGGGGCAGTGCGGAGATGGCTTTGACTACGGCTTCGGCATCATCCGGACCTATGCCTCCGCTCAGCAGAAACGGAGTGGAGAGTGGATAGCTGTTGAGCAGACTCCAGTCAAATTTGCGCCCCGAGCCGCCGTGATTGGCTGTGAGGGTGTCGAGCACGAGCATGTCGACAGTTCCTTCATATGGGCTGACGTCTGTCCAGGCGATGTCTTTGTTCACACCGATGGCTTTCATGACACGAAGTCCTGCCCGGCGGAGTTCGCGACATGTGTCGGGTGTCTCTTTGCCATGGAGCTGGACGGTGTCGAGGCCGTAACGCGAGGCGGTGTGAAGTATGTGGTCCACAGGGGCGTCGACAAAGACTCCGACGCGGCTTATATCGGCAGGCAGGGCGTTGACTACCGATGGAAGGAGGGCGCAGGCGTTGCGCGGGGATGGTGCATAGAATATGAAGCCCATCATGGAGGGGCGCAGAAGGGCTATCTGCCGTATGCTGTCAGGGTCGGAAAGACCGCAAATCTTGATTTTCATAATTCCGGGGGATACAAAAAGGGAGATACAAAAGTTTCAAAAGGACAGAAGAAACATAAGTTTTTAAGTTTTTATTTACTTACTTACTTACTTACTTATTTACTTACTTACTTACCTTAAAGAGTTTGTTTGTGTCCTTAATTATTCATAGATTGGTGTGGGGTGGGTTTAAAAAATCGCTTAAGGCACGGCCCGGGTCGGTGTGGCGCATGAAGGTTTCGCCTATGAGGAAGCCTCGGTAGCCGACATCGCGGAGGCGGTTGACTTCATCAATTGAGGTGAGTCCGCTTTCGGCTATTTTGACTACGTTGTCGGGCAACATGCGGGCGAGTGTCAGCGACAGGCCGGGGTCGGTGTGAAATGTGGATAGGTTGCGGTTGTTGATGCCTACCATGTCGACTGCCGGATAGAAGCGGGCCATTTCTTCGGCCGAATGTAACTCGAGGAGGACTTCGATGTTCATGCTGTGGGCATAGTCGGTGAGACGGGTTATCTCGTCGAGCGAGAGTGCTGCTGCGATGAGCAGGATGGCGTCGGCTCCGTGACCGGCGGCTTCGGCTATCTGAAATTCACTTACTATAAAGTCTTTGCGCAGGAGCGGGATGTCGGTCAGCGTGCGGGCTACGGCCAGGTCGGTGAGCGCGCCTCCGAAGTAGGGTGTATCAGTCAGCACCGAGCATGCCGAGGCTCCGGCCCGGGTGTAGGAGGGTATCACTTCGCTGACCATAGCCATGGGGTGAATGTCGCCTTTGGATGGTGAGCGGCGTTTGAATTCGGCTATTATGCCTGTCGGGCTCTGGGAGAGTGCGCGGCTCATGGAACGGTGCGTTCGGTCGGGAGCTGTAGCTGGGACTGTGGGGCGGGCCATAGCCTCGACTTCGCGTCGCTTGTTGTCGACTATATGTCGGAGTATGTCAGTCATGAGAGTAATGTTAAGAGTTGATTTCGACAAATCGGCGGAAAGCACCGAGTGCAGCACCTGAAGATATGGATTCGCGGGCCTGACGGATGGCTTCGTCAATGGAGACTTCAGGCTCGAGTGTGTGGATGGCAAAGGCCGAGTTGGCCACAACGCAGTCGGTCTGTGACTTGGTGCCCTTGCCGGCGAGCACGTTGTCGAAGATTACAGCCGACTCGTCCACAGTGTCACCTCCGTAGAGCGATGCTTGTGAGGCGGTGTCAAATCCGAGTTGGGCCGGAGTGTAGAGCCGTTCGCCCTCGGATGAAGACACCTTGAAGGGAGATGTCAGCGAGATTTCATCGTATCCGTCGAGCGAGTGTACGACAGTGCAGTCGATGCCCTCCTGCTGGGCTATGTAATTGTAGAGGCGGAGGAGCTTGAGGTTATAGACTCCGAGCAACTGATATTTGGGCATGAACGGATTGACAAGCGGGCCGAGCATGTTGAAGAACGTGCGCACGCCAAGTGCTTTTCGCACCGGCCCCACGCTCTTGAGTGCCGGGCTGAAAAACGGAGCGTGGAGATAACATACACCGCTGTCGGTGAGCGAGCGGTGGAGACGGTCGAGGTCGGCAGTGAATCTGACGCCATGCTGCTCGAGCACGTTGGAAGCTCCCGAGATGGAGCTCGCACCATAGTTGCCATGTTTCACCACCTTGCGTCCTGTGCCGGCCACCACGAAGCATGAGGCGGTGGAGATGTTGAACGTGTTTTTGCCGTCTCCGCCCGTGCCTACGATGTCGATGGCCTTGATGTCGCCGAAATCGACGGGATTGCGTCGTTCGAGTATGGCGTCGCGAAAACCTGTCAGTTCGTCGAGCGTGATGGAGCGCATCAGATAGACGGTCATGAAGGCCGACAGTTGCGAGTCGTTATATTTGCCGTCGGCGATGTTGAGCAGCACTCGGTGAGACTCCTCGCGCGAGAGACTCTTGTGCTCAAACATTTTATATAGGAGTGATTTCATATGTTTTTTCGGTGTTGAACGGTTGAATGGACTATCAGTGTCTGAGCCAGTTGGAAATCAGCACCTGGCCCTGAGG
Source organism: Duncaniella muricolitica (assembly GCF_910574735.1). Lineage (NCBI taxonomy): Bacteria > Pseudomonadati > Bacteroidota > Bacteroidia > Bacteroidales > Muribaculaceae > Duncaniella > Duncaniella muricolitica. Next base: position 14,566 of record NZ_CAJTCF010000007.1, read on the forward strand.
TGTGAGGATTGACTCGGGGTGAAACTGGACCCCGCGTATGTCGAGCGAGCGATGTCGTATGGCCATTATTTCGCCGTCGGGACTGACCGCTGTGACCTCGAGACAGTCGGGAAGCCCCTCACGGTCGATGACCCATGAGTGATAGCGGCCCACCTCGATTATGGCGGGGAGACCGTCGAATATATAGTCGGGACATGTGACCGTGATGTCGGAGCGGATGCCGTGATACACGTGTGAGAGATTGCGGAGACGTGCGCCGAAACGTTGGCCTATGGCCTGATGGCCGAGACAGATGCCGAGGATGGGCTTGGACTCGGCATAACGTTCGAGCAGAGCCGGGAGGATGCCTGCTTCGGAAGGGATGCCTGGGCCCGGAGATATGATGATTTTGTCAAAGGCCTCTATCTCGTCGAGCGTGATGCAGTCGTTGCGTCGCACAATCGGTTCAATGCCGAGCGAACGGACGGCATGCACGATATTATAGGTGAAAGAATCGTAATTGTCGAGTATGAGCAGTTTCATGATTTTGACCTGTTAGAGTTGTTACAACTGATTATGCGCCGAAACTCTCGGCATAGTTAAGGGCGCGTGTGAGAGCCCCGAGTTTGTTGTTGGTTTCCTGGAGCTCGTTTTCGGGCACTGAGCGTGCCACCACACCTGCACCGGCCTGGAAGTAGAGATTATTGTCGTGGCTCAGGAACGAGCGGATGGTGATGGCCTGGTTGAGATTGCCGTCAAAGCCGATGTAGCCTATACATCCGCCATAGGTCATGCGCGAGTGAGGCTCGATGTCGTCAATCAGTTGCATGGCTCTCACCTTGGGCGCGCCGCTGAGAGTCCCGGCCGGAAAAGTGTCGGCAAAGAGGCGATAGACATCGGCATCGTCGGGCAGTTCGGCCTTTACGCGCGATACCATGTGGATGACGTGGGAGTAATATTGAATCTGACGCAGGAAGTCGATGCTTACCTTGCCTCCGCTCCGGCTCAGGTCGTTGCGGGCGAGGTCGACGAGCATGATGTGTTCGGCGTTTTCCTTCTCGTCTTCAAGCAGAGCGCGGGCCAGCTCATGGTCGCGGGCGTCATCGCCGGTGCGTCTGAACGTGCCGGCTATAGGGTCGATGTAGGCTGTGCCGCCATCCACTCTGAGATGGGTTTCGGGCGATGAACCGAAGATGCGGAAGTCGCTGAAATCGAAATAGAACAGATAGGGCGACGGATTGACGCAACGCAGGGCGCGGTAGACGTTGAACTCGTCGCCCTTGAACCGCTGGGCGAAGCGTCGCGAGAGAACTATCTGGAACACATCGCCACGGAGAGCGTGGGCGACTCCGCGTCGCACCATGTCCATGTATTGACCGTCGGTGACTGTTGATGTAGGCGAGGAGATGAGTGAGAATGAGTATTGTGCCACGTTGTTGTTGTGAATCACGCTTACAATCTCGTCGATGGCCGAGGTGGTGCCGGGCAGAGCGTGTTCATAGACTGTCATCTGGTTTTTGTAATGGTTGACCTTTATGATGAAGCGGTAGAGGATATATTTCATGTCGGGCACGGATGCGAAACATGCCTCTTTGGGCTGAATGTCGACACGCTCGAAGTAACGCACGGCGTCATAGGCCGTGTAGCCGAAGAGACCGCTCGCGCTGCTGTCAGAATCACCTTCGACAGAGTAGGAGGAGATATACTTTTTCAGTTCGTCCACCACGTCGATATCATCGGTGACGGGGATTATGGTGTCGGGAGAATCGGGATAGGAGAGTGTTATCACGCCATTGTTGACCATGAAGCCTCCGATGGGATCTACGCCGATGAAACTGACCGAGTTTTGCGAAGTGTGATAGTCGGAGCTTTCGAGGAGAGCCGACTGAGGATAGAGGTCGCGAATCTTGAGATATATGCCCACGGGTGTCTCGAGATCGGCCGGAATGACGCGTGAGTTTATGAAGAGTGTATGTGGCATTGTTGTTTGCAAAGTTTAGGAGTTGATAAATTTCATGTAGGTCTGCATGTCCTTGTCGCCGCGTCCGGAGAGGTTGAGCACCACTGTGTCGTCGGGCGAGAATCTCATGATGTCGAGCACACCGAGCGCGTGTGACGACTCCAGGGCCGGGATAATACCCTCGGTGCGTGTGAGGCGCATGGCCGCGTCAAGAGCCTGTGAGTCGGTGATGGCCACGACCTCGCTGCGGCCCGATGAGGCGAGATAGGAGTGGAGAGGTCCGACGCCGGGATAGTCGAGACCGGCCGAGATGGAGTAGGGCTCTATAATCTGGCCGTCGTCGGTCTGCATCACCATAGTGCGCGAGCCGTGTATGATGCCCTCGCTGCCCACCTGCATGGTGGCTGCGGTCATGTCGGTGTCCACTCCAAGTCCGGCCGCCTCGGCTGCTATCAGACGCACAGAGGGCTCGTTGATGAAGTGATAGAAGGCTCCGGCCGCATTGCTGCCTCCGCCGATGCAGGCTATTACGCAGTCGGGGAGCTCGGAGCCGGTCTGCGACAGTAGCTGGGCGCGAATCTCACGCGATATGACCGACTGGAAATAGGCCACCATCTCGGGATAGGGGTGAGGTCCGACGGTGGAGCCTATGACGTAGAAGCTGTCGGGATTGCAGCACCAGTAGCGTATGGCCTCGTTGGTAGCGTCCTTGAGTGTGCGGTTGCCGCTCTGTACGGACTCGACACGTGCACCAAGCATGAGCATACGGTCGACGTTGGGTTTCTGACGCGCCACGTCGGTGGCACCCATGAACACTATGCATTCCATGCCCATGAGGGCGCATGCTGTGGCGGTGGCTACGCCATGCTGTCCGGCTCCTGTCTCGGCGATGATGCGGGTCTTGCCCATGCGCTTGGCCAGGAGGACTGAGGCCAAAGCGTTGTTGATCTTATGGGCTCCGGTGTGGTTGAGGTCTTCGCGCTTGAGATAGATGTTGGTGCCGTAATGTGCACTCAGACGGTCGGCCCGGTAAAGCGGAGAGGGGCGTCCCACGTAGTCGCGGAGCAGGGTGTCGAGCTCGCGGTTGAAGTCGTTGTCGGCCGCATAACGGTAGAAGGCTTCGCGGAGCCGCTCGATGTTGCCGTGAAGTATCTCGGGGATGTAGGCTCCGCCGAAGTGTCCGTAGTAGCCCTCGTCGTCGACAGGGAGAATGGAGTGAAACTGTTTCATATGATGAGTGTATTTTTTTGTTGTCGTCGGGATGATTGTAAACAAAAACAAGGAGGCCACCGATATAACTCGATGGCCTCCTTGGTATGGGTTGATGTGTTATTTTTATTGTATGCCCGTAATTGGAAAAATCAGTCACAGGCAACTGCCATCGATATGTCTACCGATGCGCCACCAATAATTCTGATTGTTGAGCATATTTCTCATAATTTCTTGTTTTCGTGGCAAAATTATGTCAAATTATCATAACTGCCAAATGTTTTTGAAATATTTTTTATCGAAGCGGAGTGAAACGCCTGTGACAACGGTTATTGCGGGCTATTTGCCGTGGGTGTTGATAATCCTGTTGATAGCCTGGACTGTCGGGTTGACAGCCACGATTTTGCCTGAGGGGTTGAGGAGATAGGATGAGTATCCACCCTCGGGATGATAGCCCGGCGAGATGCCTCGGGCCTTGATGTCGGCGATGTGAAACTGGGTGAGCGAGTCGAGACCGTCGCGACGCACTATCTCGTCAAAGAGTCGGCGGTTGTCGTCGGTGTTGACCGAGAGCAGTCGGAGGTCGGGACGCTTGTGGGCGCGGAAGTAACGGTCATATTCGCCGGCTGCGATGCGTGACACTGCGTTGTGCGAGTCCCAGAAGTTTACGAGTACATATTTGCCTTTGAGGTCGGATGTGGAGAGCTGAGTCGAACTGTTGGCTGCTTCAAGGAGTCTTGGCGGACCCGAGAGTCCGGGAGCGGTGCTCTCGATGCGTCCGGAGAATATCCACACGACTGTGGCGAATATTATGACCAGAGATATGAATATAAGAAATTTTTTCATAAGTCGGAATTTTTATCTGTAACATAGTATTAACCGCGTGAGGGGCCACTTTGTTTCATGACAGTGGTATGGAATGTGGATGACAGAGCGGTTGAAGAGGCGGAAATCGTTTGGCGGATTGGGAAAGATTTTCTACCTTTGCCCCCACGTTTTGGTGTCGCACTCCTGAAAGGGGTGTGATGAAAAGGGAACCGGGTGAGACTCCCGGACAGACCCGCTGCTGTGATTCCTGCCATAACTCATTGATGAAGCAAAGCCACTGGAGCCTCTCCGGGAAGGCTGTCGATGAGGGGATAAGTCAGAAGACCTGCCGGAACGTGTGATAAGTTTTGAAGTTTTCGGGACATAAAGCGACAAAACAACCATAAATCCACTCCCCCTCAGAGCGTGTGTGGCGGCATATCGGCGGCAGGCAAGAGGGAGTGAGAGCGATGAGTTGTGGCGTTGCTGTGAAGCACCGAGATTAAGATATAGACTCAATCGCTGATGGAAAACCGTAAAAGCATGTCATTAACGCTACTTGTGGCGGCCGCACTTCTCCCTGTCAAGGGGTGGAGCAGCCCCGAGTTGCCCGACACCGTCGCGACCGGCACCGAGCAGAAGGTTGGCGAGGTGACAGTCACGGCCAGAAGGTCGCCCGTAAGAGTGTCGACAGGAGTGGCTGTGCAGTCGCTCAGCGGTCAGAACATAGCCGAGCTCGGTATTCAGAACATAGCTGACGCCGTGAGACGCTTTGCCGGCACCAATGTGAGGGATTATGGCGGCATAGGCGGACTTAAGACCGTGTCGGTGAGAAATATGGGAGCCTCGCATACGGGTGTGAGTTATGACGGAGCCCCTGTGAGCAACTGCCAGGCCGGTCAGATAGACATCGGCCGGTTCTCGCTTGACAATGTGTCGATGCTCTCGCTGGCAATAGGGCAGGACGAGAATCTGTTGCAGCCCGCCAAGCTCTATGCGTCGGCTGCCGTGCTCAATATCATTACCAACACTCCGGAGTTTGAGGCGGGACGCAGTTCGGCCTTTGAAGTGCAGATGAAGGGGGGCTCATTCGGGTATGTCAACCCGATGGCCCGGTGGTGGCAGAAGGCCGGAAGCCGTGTGAGGACCTCGCTTGACGTCAATTTCATGCGGGCCGACGGCAATTATCCCTTCACACTTGTAAACGGCAAATATGTCACACGGGAGCGACGCAACAACTCGGCCATAGATTCGTGGCATGGCGAAGCCAATGTGTATTACGATGTGCCCGGAGGGGGTGACCTGCAGGTAAAGGGTTATTATTTCTACTCCAAACGCGGATTGCCGGGAGCTGTGACGCTCTACAATCCGGTGTCGAACGAAACGCTTTGGGACAAGAACGGATTTGTGCAGGCAAGATATAGCTGCGATTTCTCGTCTAAATGGCGTTTTCAAGCTTTGGGCAAATATAATTACGGCTGGAACCGCGACAGGGAGCATGGGCCGCAGTTTGCCGGCGGAATGTATCAGGCCGTGCACACTCAGAACGAGTATTACCTGTCGGCCACGGCCGAATATCGCCCTGTGACGGGTCTGTCGCTGGCTCTTGCACAGGACGGGACAATAAATACTCTCAGCAGCACGATGGGCTCGTGTCCCTTTCCTACCCGCTATACATCGCTGACCGCTCTCACGGCTCGGTGGCGCAGGGGCCCGCTGACGGCTACCGGCACTGTGGTGGGGACTTACATCACCGAGAGAGTCAGGGAGGGCACAGCTCCCGAAGATATAAAGCGGCTGTCGCCGAGTCTGTCGGTGAGCGTGCAGCCGTGGAAGGAGGAGATGCTGTTTTTGAGAGGCATGTACAAGTCGACATTCCGCACTCCGACATTCAACGACCTGTATTATGACCGTCTCGGCAATCGCTCGCTGCGCCCCGAGCGGGCCAATGAGTATGACCTCGGAGTGACGTGGAGCGGGAAGTTCTGTCAGGCCATGGACTATTTTTCGGTGACGGCCGACGGTTATTTCAACGAGGTGACCGACAAGATAGTGGCTTTCCCGACCACATATGCCTGGAAGATGGCCAATTTCGGTAAGGTGCATGTGACGGGTGTGGATTTCACCATGGCTACGGCTTTCTCGCTCCCTCGCGGCATCAACGTCTCGCTCACGGCCGCCTATACATGGCAGCGGGCTGTCGATCTGACCGACCCCGAGGCAAAAAACTATAAGGAGCAACTGCCTTACACGCCCGAGCACAGCGGCAACATGGCCGTGACGGTCAAGAGCCCGTGGGTGACTCTCGGCTACTCGCTCGTGGGGGTGGGCAAGAGGTATTATCTCAGCCAGAATATTCCCGTCAACGAGATAGAGGGTTATGTGGAGCAGACTGTGACGCTCGGGCACGAGTTGAGCCTGAGAGGGTGCAGGCTGGGTCTGCGCTGTGAGCTTGTCAATCTGGCCGACAGGCAGTATGACGTGATAAAGTATTACCCCATGCCTGGACGTTCGTGGCGTGTGGTGGCAAATGTGAAATTTTAAAGACAACAATCGAAATACAAAATCGTAATTATGAAGATTAAGAATTTTTTCAACTGGATGTGTGTGCTTGCTGTCGGCTTCTCGGCAGTGGCTTGTAGCGATGACGACGATGCTCCCGTAGTGGACAGCGAGGTGTCGAAGGTGGCTCTGCCCCGACACAGGATGTTTATTCTCAACGAGGGTAAGAATGAACACAACAATGCCGGTATCGGTTTTTATGCTCCTGATAACAACATGGAGTCAATCGATGACATATTTTATCTGCAGAACGACATGCGTCTCGGCGACACCGCTCAGGACATGATAGAGGAGGACGGCAAAATCTATGTGGCCGTGTATGGCTCCAACTATCTCGCACGGCTCAACGCAGCGTGTGTCGAGGAGGCCCGTATCTCGTTTGCCGGTGACACCGAGCTTGGTGGCGGCATCAGGTATATTGCCGCAGAGGACGGATATGTCTACGCATCGTTCCACGGCAGCATGGTGGCAAAAATCAATGCCCGGACCATGCAGGTCGAGGCCAAGCTCCGTACTCCCGGTTCCAACCTGGAGGGTGTGGCCATAGTGGGTGACAACCTTTATGTCTCAAACTCTTATACTCAGACAAGCGCGGGATGGGTGTATCACAACGACGTATTTGTAATCGACCTGAATACTTTCACTCTGAAGGAGACTCTGACCGTAGTGGAGAATCCCAATGACATGACAGAGGAGGATGATAAGGTGTTTGTGATTTCAAATGGCAATTATAAGAATGTGGGATATTCATTCCAGATGATTGACCCTGCAAATAACAATAACGTGACTGATTTGGCGGTTGCCAGCAAAATGTGTGCCGGCAACGATAAAGTATATCTTGTATATTCATATACTGACTGGTCCACTTATATCACAACCAACACCTTCTTCTCGTATGACATCAAGACCGGCCGTGTGATCAATGAGTCATTCCTTAAGAATGCTCCCGCCGAACTCTCAAGCTCAAGCATCTACATGATGGCTGTCGACGATGAGAACGGTGATATCTATATCGGTGTGTCCGACTACAAGAGCAACGGTAATATGTATCGCTTCAAGAAAGACGGTACGTTTGTCGAGAAGTTTGACTGCGGAGGTCTGAATCCCAGGACTGCTGTCTTTGTCGACTAAACAAACTTTAGAACAATAGATGACAATCAAATATTTTTTCAGTCTATTTCTGCCGATAGCGTTGTCGACCCTTGTCTCGTGCAAGGGCGGCAACGCTTTTGTTTCGGCGGATGGCGGCGATACGCTCCATCTGAAGTATGCCGACCATCTTTCGCTCGTAAAGTATCCTGACTATGTAAAGGCGACGGTAAGAAATCCGTGGGACACGACTGCTGTGCTTCACACCTATGTGCTTGTGCCCGACAGCGTGTCGGTGCCCGAGGGGTTGCCGGAGGAGTGGACCGTGGTGCGCACACCGTTGAAGTCGGCGTTGATATACTCGTCGGTCCACAACAGTCTGGTGACCGAGCTTGGTGCTCTCGATGCCATCTCGGGAGTGTGTGACGCGCAATATATACATCAGAAGAGTCTTGCCGACAGGATTGCCGGAGGCCGTGTGGCCGACTGCGGCACGGGAACTTCGCCCAACATCGAGAAAATCATCAGCCTCAATCCCGACGGTGTGATGCTGTCGCCCTATGAAAACTCGGGCACTTACGGGCGGCTCGGACAGCTTGGCATACCGCTCATAGAGTGTGCCGACTATATGGAGACCTCGCCGCTGGCCAGGGCCGAGTGGATGATACTGTATGGCATGCTTTTTGACCGCGAAGAGGAGGCAAGACGCTTGTTTGACGCGACGGAGCGGGAGTATAACGCTCTGAAAAATCTTACCGAGGGTGTTGCCGACAGGCCCAAGGTGCTTGTTGACCGTCTGTACGGGCAGGCGTGGTATGTGCCTGCGGCCAATTCGACAATGGGTATCTTCATCAAGGATGCCGGAGGCGAGAATCCGTTTGCCGTCCATGACCGAAACGGGAGCGTGGGGCTTGCGGGCGAGCAGGTGCTGTATCAGGCCGAGGATGCCGATGTGTGGCTGATGCGCTATGCCCAGGACTCCGACAAGACGATGAGGGAATTGGCTTCGGACAATGCAATATACACGCAGTTCAAAGCGTTTAAGGATAACAGAGTGTACGGGTGCAATACGTCCCGTGTGTTTTTCTACGAAGATATACCTTTTCATCCGCAGTGGCTTCTGAGGGATATGATTTCCATCCTGCATCCCGGACTTGTGGCTGAGAAGGAGGGTAAAAAATATTTCACACAACTGGAGCAGTGAAATTTATAGGAGTGACATTGCTGATTGGCGTGCTGTTTCTGCTGAACATCTTTATCGGTTCGGTGGACATCCCCGTGTCGCATGTCGTCGACATACTGCTGGGGGCTGATGGCTACGGAGCTGTCGGCTTTATCGTGAGGGAGAGCCGTGTGCCCATGGCTGTCACGGCGTTGCTCGCCGGAGCGGGTCTGGCCGTGTCGGGTCTCATGCTTCAGACGGCTTTCCGCAATCCGCTGGCGGGTCCATCGGTGCTTGGCGTCAACTCCGGGGCGAGTCTCGGGGTAGCCTTGGTGATGCTGCTGCTTGGCGGGACAGTCTCGGCGGGTTCGTTCACGATAGGTGGCTATGCGGCCGTGATGGCAGGGGCGTTTGCCGGGAGTCTCATGATAATGGGGGTGCTGCTATTGCTCTCATCGGCTCTGAAAGACACTCTGATGCTGCTGATTACGGGTATAATGATAGGCTATCTGACCTCGTCGGTCATCATGCTGCTCAACTTTGTGTCGACAGCCGAGGGAGTGCAGAGCTATGTGATGTGGGGTATGAGCAGCTTTAGCGGCGTGTCGGTGAGACAGTTGCCGCTGTTTTGCTCGGTGACCGCTGTCGGGCTTGTGATGTCGCTGCTGCTGATGAAGCCGCTCGACCTGCTGCTGCTTGGCGACGGCTATGCACGCAATCTCGGGGTGAATCTGCAAAGGGTGAGAAATCTGCTGCTGCTTGCCACGGGCATACTCACGGCTGTGATTACGGCCTATTGCGGACCGGTGGCTTTCATAGGGCTCTCTGTGCCCCACATAGCGCGTATGATATTCCGCACCGACAGCCACCGTGTGCTGATGCCCGGCACTCTGCTTACGGGAGCTGCTGTGGCTCTGGGCTGTAATCTGATGTGTGTGCTTCCGGCCAATTCGGTGATACCGCTCAATGCCGTGACTCCGCTTATAGGCGCGCCTGTCGTGATATGGGTACTTTTTAAACATAGATCAAGATGATGGAGATGTCTGTCGGACGACGCGATACGGTAAGGGTGCATGACCTTGTGACGGGCTACAGGAGCCGGTCGGCGGTCAGGGAGGTGTCGAAGAGCTTTGACGCGACTCTGCTGAGCGGTGAGCTCACCTGTCTGCTCGGGCCCAACGGGGCAGGCAAGTCGACGCTTCTGCGCACACTGTCGGCCTTTCAGCCGGCTATAGGCGGGACGATAGAGATAGAGGGCAGGCCGCTTGCCGATTACAGCAGCCGTGAGCTGTCGTGGCTGATAGGTGTGGTGCTTACCGAGCGTGTGAGCCTGAGCAATATGACTGTCGGCGAGCTTGTGGGGCTTGGCCGAAGTCCTTACACGGGTTTCTGGGGCCGGCTGTCGGCTCATGACATGGAGGTGACCGACCGTGCCATACGTCTTGTAGGTATCGAAGAGCTCAGGGAGAGACCTGTCGGCACTCTGAGCGACGGCGAACGTCAGAAGGCGATGATAGCCAAGACTCTGGCCCAGGAGACGCCGATAATATTTCTCGACGAGCCGACGGCTTTTCTTGACTATCCGAGCAAGGTGGAGATTATGCAACTGTTGCAGCGGCTGGCACGCGAGGAGGGCAAGACGGTGTTTCTTTCGACCCACGACCTTGAGCTTGCTCTCCAGATAGCCGACAGGGTGTGGCTTATCGACAAGACGCGTGGAGTGGAGATAGGGGTGCCGGAGGATCTCGCGCTTAACGGGGCCTTGGGACGGTATTTCGAGCGCGAGGGGGTGGTGTTTGACATGACTACGGGCCTGTTTCGCATCAATACAGGCCTCTCGCGGTCGGTGATTGTGACGGGCGACGCACATAGCGGGCGCATGAGTATGGCAGTCAAGGCTTTGGCTCGTGAGGGCGTGCTTGCAGTGACTGCCGGGAGTGAGGAGTTGCCGTGTGATGTAAGCCGTCCCAACATGACCGTCGAAGTCACGGCGGATGCCTTTATAGTCGACGGCTCGAGACGTTGTGTCACCATCGCGGAGATGCTTGAGGCGATATTGTGGGTATGATGCTCGGCCCTGCACGATGCTGTGAGCTGGAGCAGACGTGAAGTCTCAGTCTCAGTCTCATAGGAAAGCGCAAAGTGTCAGAAGTCTCACACAGTGTCATAGTGAGACTGAGACTGTCAGTGGAAATGTAGGGGAGAAAACTTTTTGTGGCGGGAGTGTTGTTTTACTGTCAGATAGTTGTTTTATAGACTGTAAGGCTGTCGAAAGATTCCGTGCTGTTTTTTTGCTGTGATGAAGAATATTGAAATAATCGGAGAGGCGTCCGCAGGACGCTGATTTGATCGTAACCTGGTACACCGAAGCGCAGCGGAGGTGTGCCGGGACCAATGACTCAATACAGTGATGAGGGTGTTGCAAAACCTATGATTTAATCAGTTGTGACAAGGAAAGGCCCGTAGGGCCTGTGCGAGCTTAGGCCATGGCAAGCATCCGCGTAAGCGGTGCGCAGCCATGGTATAAAGACAGATATAAAACGGTGCGCCGCGTAGCGGTGCCACAAAGTGTCATGATGGTAATTCACTGCGACATAACGTTTTGATACGCTTGTATTGTTGTACCGCTACGCGGCACATGCTGTGGATAATTATTCTGTACCATGGCTGCGCACCGCTTACGCGGATGCTTGCCATGGCCTAAGCTCGCACAGGCCCTACGGGCCTTTCCTTGCTACAACAGTCTGCAAATTATCTGCTTTCTGGTGTTTTGCAACACCCTCGATTATCGGGCGCGATAGCTATACAGCCCCCTCTCACGATAACCGATGTCCTGCCGGACATCATTTCTTTATAGTATGCCACTCCTGGCACACCTCCGCTGCGCTTCGGTGTACCAGGTTACGACCAAATCTGCGTCCTACGGACGCCTATGCGGGATGTAGAGTGGCGTGCTTGGGATGCCTATGCGGGATGTGGAGAGGCGTGCTTGGGATGCCTGTGCGGGATGTGGAGTGGCGTGCTTGTGATGCCTGTGCGGTAGCTGCGTATATCAGGCAGAATTGTGGAGGGCATTAATCTCTGATGCATCGAAATTTCGGCTTGGTCCAATATTTCGGAAGTTTTTACAAGTAAAATACAAAAATCAGCCCCGGGCATAGTGTCCGGGGCTGATTTTTGTTGATTGGTGATTTTTTCGGGAGGTTAAACTCTAAACTTTTAACCTCATAAACTTTACAATGCAGGGTCGAGGGTGATTGTGCGGTAGTTGCCCTGGGCGTTGAGTTTTTTCATGAAGTCCATGATGTCGTTGACAGTGATTGAGTTGAGGACTTCGATGTTGCCGTTGAATGTGTCGATGCCGTCGATGCCGTAGCCCGAGAGCGCGCTGAGCCATGTGCTGTTGCGTTCCTTGGCTTCGGTGAAGCTCTTGGCCATGTATTCCTTTATGGGGTTGAGCTCTTCGGCAGTGACGTCGCTCTCCATGGCTTTGAACTGGCCGTGGATGAAGTCGAGTACCTCCTGCTTCATTTCGGGTTTCATGGGGAACGATGTCGACATCATGACGGGGTTGAGTCCGAGGCGTGAAGCCTGGCCCGAGGCTCCGATGGAGTAGACGGCACCCATGTCCTCGCGCACTGTCTTGATGAGACGGTTGGTGAGTATCTGTCCGGCGATAGAGGCTACTTGTGAGGTCTTGGGTGAGAATGGTATTGTGCCGTATTCCATGATGGCGACGAGAGTCTGGGGTGTGGCCATCTTGGTCGAGAAGGTATCGTCGGCCGAGCCGGGCTTGGCGAAGAGTGCGGGATTGTAGGTGGGTATGCCCTTGCGTGCGGTGGCTGCGTTGCCGGGTATCGAGGCTATGTAGGTCTCGACGAGCGGACGGAGGTTCTCGAGGTCGACGTTGCCTACGAAGTAGAAGGTGAAGTCGGCGGCGTTGGATGTCATCTCATGCACGAGGCTTGTGATGTAGTCGAGGTCGGCGGCTTCGAGGTCGGCCTGAGTGAGCATGCGCTGGAAGGGCGAGGTGTAGAGGGTGGTGAGCATCTTCTCGTTGAAGACGTAGTTGGGGGTCGTAGTCTGGTTGGCGAGCATTGCGGCTGTCGACTTGCGCATGGCTTCAAACTCGTCGCGGTCGAAGGTAACGTCGGTAAATGCCATGTAGACGAGCTCCATGAGAGTGGGGAGGTCCTTGGGAGTAGTGCCGCCCGAGACTGAGCGGGTGTATGCGCCCAGGTCGATGCCTACGCCGGCGATTTTGCCTGCGAGATATTTGGCGAGGTCGCTCGAGTTGTATGAGCCGAGGCCCATGTTGCCGAGGGTGTTGGGGAGAGTGAGTATGGAGGGAGCTTTTTCAGCGGGCACGTCGGCATATCCACCGAGAGCCTGAGCCGAGAATCGTATCTCGTCTTCCTTGAATTTGGTCGACTTGACGATGACTTTCGCGCCGTTTGAGAGGGTCCATTCGGTGGTGCCCCATGTGGGGTTCTGCACTTCCTTGACGATTTTGCCGGCTACGGGAGCCTTGCGTATGAGGGGCTCGGTCTTCACGTTGTCGACAAAAGCCTCGATGGTCTCGGCGTCGACCTGTGAGAGAGCGGCCTCGAGCTGGGCGGGAGTGGGGAGTGTGAAGCCTTCTTTTTCGGGCGAGAGTACCATGATGGCGCGGTTGTCCTGCGTGATGAGCGAAGCCATGGCCTTGTTGATGACTTCGAGGGGGATGGAGGCTGCTATCTGCTGGCAGAGGGCCCATTCGGTCTCGATGCCGGGGATGGGCTCGAGGTCGACGAAGTTGTTGACATACTCGTTGACAAATGTGCCGCTCTCGCGTGTGGCGCGGTTGTTGTAGGCGCGCTCAAACGAAGAGAGGTAGTTGTCGCGCATGCGGTCATATTCGCTCTGTGTGAATCCGCCGCGAGCCGCGCGGAGCACTTCGCGATAGGCTGCCTGGAGGGGAGCGATGATGTCGTTGTCCTTTGACACGGCTGTGATGCCGGCGGCATCTTTGGTCTTGGTGATGATGTAGTCGCCATAGCTGAAGTCGGCTGCCGCGAAGGGTGCGTCGGGCTTGGAGGCGATGTCGGAGAGACGGTTGTTGAGCATACCCGAGATCATGCCGAGGATGTAGGAGTTGGCAAAGTAGGCGGGCGTGTTGCGCAGCTCGAGGGGGAAGATGTCGTGGAGTATCATGAGCTGGCCCATAAGGTGTTTCTGCTCAGGGTCGGAGCCGATGCCGTAGAGAGTGCCTTTGTGGTCGGGCACGGGCTCATAGGTGCGGGGCTTGGCGTCGGCGGGCATTTCGATGGAGGTGAACATCTCCTTGATTTTGCCTTCGATGCGGTCTACGTCGATGTCACCCACCACTATGACAGCCTGCTGGTCGGGGCGATACCATGTCTCGTAATAGTCGCGCAGGGCCTGAGGCTCGAAGTGGTCCACCACATCCATGATGCCGATGGGCAGACGGCGGCCATATTTGGTGGTGGGGAAGAGGTCGGGGAGTATGCGCTCGAAGATGCGCATCTGGCCCTGCATGGCGCGACGCCATTCTTCATGGATTACGCCGCGCTCTTTGTCGATTTCCTTGGGGTCGAGGGTGAGGTCGTTGGCCCAGTCGTGGAGTATGAGCAGACAGGAGTCCTGCACGCTCTCGCGGGCGATGGGCACGTTGGATATGTTGTAGACAGTCTGGTCGACGGCGGTGTAGGCGTTGAGGTTGGCACCGAATTTCACGCCTATCGACTCGAGCCACTCGCGCAGTTGGTTGTCGGGGAAGTTGGTGGTGCCGTTAAAGCACATGTGCTCCAGGAAGTGGGCCAGTCCGCGCTGGTTTTCTTCTTCCAGGGCCGAGCCTACCTTCTGGGCTATGTAGAAGTCGGCCTGTCCCTTGGGATACTCGTTGTGACGGATGTAATAGGTAAGTCCGTTGGGGAGCTTGCCGATGCGCACATCTTTGTCGACCGGCAACGGCTGTGTCATGGGGTTGTTGCCCCCCTGGGCCATTGCGCTCTGCCCTGCGGCGAGCAGGACTGTCAGAGCGATGAGAGCTGTTTTCAACAAATGTTTCATGTGAGAATTTATTGGTTGTTTTGTAGTGTATTGTAGTTGTAGCGTGATTGCGCGATTTAAGGTATGGGTCATTTATAAGTTAGTCGCAAAGATAGGCGATTAGTTTCACCATAATGACGCGCAGGGGTGGGAAATGTTACTGTATTTAACTTTATTTAATACACTGAGGGCCTCTGTGTGCAGATAGGGCACCTCGACAATCCACGGCGTGGCATATGTCGGGTGAAACACTCCGAGCCTCATGCCCGCGACCCGTATGCCGTAACGCTCCTCGAGAATTAGGCGGTAGATGCTAAGCTGAAGGGCATAGTGCCAGTAGGAGGTGTCGGGCAGATGGCCTATGGGATGGAGGCCTGCGGATTTTCGGGGTGACTCGGCCATGATGCGGCCGTCGGTGTCCACGAGCTTCTTGGAGCGTTTCCAGTCATAGATGTTGAAGGTGCCGTCGGGCGTACGTTCGAGAAAGTCGAGCGTGCCGGCCACTCCGTAGTCCTCGTGATAGATGCGCCACTCCGTGCGATAGGGGTGCAGACGGTTGTTGGCCGCGAAGTTGCAGAATAGGCGATAGGCATCGATGTCGCCCTCGGGCCCATCGGGCCGCTCGCCGCGGCTCAGAGCCAGATAATAACGCTCTATGCGCTCGTGCATCACCGTCCCGAGGTCGCGTGCACGGCATGCCTCGCGCTCCCAGCGGTCGAGTATCACCTGCGGGTCGATGCCCTGCTTGCGTGCCATGCGTCCGGCCCAGAAGGGTGCGTCAAACCGCGGAAAGCACTCCTCGACCAGTGTGGTGACCGATTTCATCTCACGCTCTCCGAGACGGTAGGTGTGGCTCTCGGCTTCAAAGCTCAGATACGGGTCACGCTCGTGGGCGTTGACTTGATTGCAGTCCATCGTAAACTCTAAACTTTTAACTCTCTAAACTCTTTAAACTATAAGAGCTTAGCTTCGTCCCACAGGGCATCCATCTCGGCGAGGGTCAGCTCTTTGAGCGGGCGGCCCATCTCGGCGGCACGACGCTCGATGTGGTTGAAACGCTTGATAAATTTTGCATTGGTCTTCTCCAGAGCGTTCTCCGAATTGATGCCGTAGAGACGCGCGGCGTTGATCATGGCAAAGAGAGCGTCGCCCATCTCCTCCTCGCGGCGTGCGGGGTCCATGCCCTCGGCCTCGCGGGCAAACTCGTCAATCTCCTCCCTGACCTTGTCCCACACATCCTCGCGTTTCTCCCAGTCAAAGCCCACATTGGCGGCTTTCTCGGTGATACGCTCGGCCTTGATCATGGCGGGCAGAGCCTTGGGCACTCCCGAGAGGACGGTCTTGTTGCCCCCTTTCTCTTTGAGCTTGAGTTCCTCCCAATTGCGCAGCACATCGTCGGTCGAGTTGACCGAGGTGTCGCCAAACACGTGGGGGTGGCGATAGATGAGCTTGGTGTTGAGTGCGTCACACACATCGGCGATGTCAAACGCGCCCTTCTCCTCGCCTATGAGAGCGTAGAAAAGCACGTGGAGCAACACGTCGCCAAGCTCTTTGCGTATGTTGGCGTTATCCTCCTGTATGAGAGCGTCACACAGCTCATAGACCTCTTCGATAGTGTTGGGGCGCAGCGACTCGTTGGTCTGCTTGGCGTCCCACGGACACTTTACGCGCAATATCTCAAGAGTGTCTATGACACGCCCGAGTGCCTCTAACTTTTCCTGTCGGTTATGCATGATGATTGGTAATAAGCTACAAAATTACTGCATGAGTGCCAAACACAAAAACTTTAGATGTGAAAAAGTCGTAAAAACCGACGTCTTACCACCGCCACGACTCATTCCCGACACCGTTATGGTCCGAGTCTCAGTCTCTCAAATTGACACACATGTGAGACTGTCTCACTATAGTGTCAAAATTGTGAGACTGAGACTGTATATATAGAGTTTAGAGAAGTTGAAGTCTGAAAGTGTAGGGTATAGAAAAAGTGGATTAGTCCGGCACCGAACTAATCCACTTCATATATTCTATAATATTCTATAATGCTTTCTAATATAATAATACACTCTCTATATACTCTATACTTTCCTCCCTATACTCTATAATACAATACAAAGTTAATAATGGATAGGGTATGAAAAGGTGCGTTAATGTCGCGCAGCGGAGGCTAAAAATATATCAGAGACATAAAAAGCCATTTGCGCCGGAGAGAAATGCCGCTGTCGCAACCTTGAGATGACAGTCTCAGTCTCACAATTTTGACACTGTAGTGAGACAGTCTCACAAGAGTGTCAAATCGTGAGACTGACACTCTTGTCGGTATATTCTATGAGTATGAGGTGTTTACGAGCCGAGCTTGCCGAGCACCGATGCCGCCTCGAGACACATGCGCGAATTGTGGTAGGGACACTTCCAGAAGCCCGCCTTGTCATCGTGACGGTTGACAGAGCCGTCGGATGCAAGCCGCGACCAATACCATTCGCCCTCGGGGTCGACGAGATTGTCGAGAATGTAACGCCACGACTCACGAGCGTGCACAGCCATCTCGGGCATGTCGTGAAACGCCGCGAGATAGAGCTGCCCGATTACGTTCTCAGCCTGAACCCACCAGTGCTTGTCGTTGTCATAGTGCCCGTCGGGATGACGCTCATACACCATCGAGCCGTCGCAACATCTGCCCTGGAGTCCGGCCAAAGCTATGTGGCGAGTATGGTCGAGAGTCTCCCCGAGCAGGTCGGGGTCATCTATCACCTGGGCCGTCTCGAGCAGCAGCCACGAAGCCTCGATGTCATGGCCGTAGCTCTCTATGTCGCCCCCCACCTGCTGCCAGTCATCGTCAAAGAAGAGCGTGAGATGGCGTGTGACGGGATGCTCTATGCGGTCGAGAAATATGCGCAGCAGTCCGCGGGTAGCCTCCTCCACTACAGCCGTGTCGAGGATGTCGTCGAGCTCGGCCGAGAGCACACTACGGCTCTTGCCCGCCTCGCGCTCCTTGAGTGCGCGCAGCAGGTTGGTATATCCCTCGATGATGTGGAGATGGGTGTTCATGGTCTTGGAGGCATTGGTGTCCTTGTCGCTCAGACGCATGTCGGCTATGGGCTGCCATGAGCGTGTCGCGGCCTCGAAATATCCCTCCTTGCCCTCGCGGCGGTCGCGAGAGTGAGTCTCTATGCAGGCAAAGAGCTCACAGGCCAGCGCGAGAGCCTCCTCACAGCCCGTGGCGCGGTAATATTCAGCCATACCGTAGATCATGAAGCCTATGGCATAAAACTGTTTCTTGTCATCGAGCGGCGAGCCGTCGGGATTGAGGCTCCAGTATGTCCCGCCATATTGGCGGTCGACAAAATGGTCGCGTATATAGTCATAGGCGCGAGTGGCCATGTCGAGATACTCAGGGCGGTGCAGCTCGCGATAGGCGGCTGAGAAAGTCCAGAGTATGCGGGCGTTGAGAATAGCCCCTTTGGGAGCCGACGGGTCGAGAGCATCGTGGCCGTCGCGTCGACCGTAAAAACCACCTGCCGGATCGACCATACGGTCAATCCAGTAGGGGAGTATATTAAAGGTCAGATTGTCAATCAGTTGCTGTTTCAAATCTTCTATAAAGTTTATAAGTTAATAAAAGTTTATAGAGTAAATAAAGTAAATGACGCAAATAGGAGTAAATCGAATTGATAAAGAGTGTCGAACCCCTCAGCTATCAACAAATTGCTAATTACTAATTGCTAATTACTAATTGCTAATTGTCACAGTGGTGTCGTTTGTCGCGGAGTCGGGCCACGATGTCAGCCATCTCGGTAGTGCCCAGAGGATAGAACCACACGATAATCATCGACAGCAGAGCCACCCCCGCAGGGATAAACGTCATTAGCATCCACAGACACTCGATGGCACTCGTCGGCTGAATCACCTGGCCTATCATATCGTCCTTACGCTCGATGTAGCCACATCCGCTCAGCAGCCACATCACCGAAGCACCGCCTATGGCCCCGCCAAACTTCTGAGCCATCGAAGCCGACGAGAAGATAAGACCTGTCGAAGCAGTGCCGGTGCGCAGCTCGGAATAATCGCTCACATCGGCATACATCGACCACACCAGCGGCGACATCATGCCCGTGAGCACCGAGATGATGACCTGCAGGAGCAGCATCATGAGCAGCCCGCCGTTGGTAGTGGGCGAGAGAGCGAAAAATCCCACACTGAACGCAATGAGCAACGCGTCGATCATGATGAAAGTCGGCTTCTTGCCTATGCGGTTGGTCACGGGCACAGCCAGCGCGACACCCACCATATTGGCCACCTCGCCCACACCCAGGAAGAGACCCGAGTAGAAGAGTATCGACAGCGAGAACACCACGATGTGCTGCTCGCCCCCGATAATGTCGGCAAAGAAGAACGCAACGGTGGCTCCGCGCACGGTGTTGAAGAGATTAAAGCAGAGCGACGCTCCGTTGAGCAGCCACCAGGGCTTGTTGGTCACCAGAGCCTTGAGGTCATTGCCAAGCGTGGCCGTGGCCACAGTCTCGATGCGCTCGCGGGTGAGCTTGAAGCAGAGCAGAAACAGCACGAAGCAACACGAAGCGATGACACACATGGCCATCTGCCACGACGTCTGGGGCGTCATGCCAAGACTGCCGCTGAACATGGAGCACAGAGGGTCCCACGCAAAGAGGGCTATGAAAGAGCCTCCGTAGGCAAAAAACATGCGGTAGGACGAGAACACCGTCTTCTCCTGCGAGTTGTCGGTCATCACGCCGAGCATGGCTCCGTAAGGGACATTTATGCCCGTGTAGACGGTCATCATGAGTATGTAGGTCACATAGGCCCACACGAGCTTGGCACCATAGGCCCAGTCGGGGGTGGTGAAAAGCAGGATGCCGCATATCGAGAACGGAGCGGCCACCCACAGCAGATAGGGACGGTATTTGCCCCAGCGTGTGCGCGTGCGGTCGGCGGCGATGCCCATCATCGGGTCGCTCACGGCGTCCCATATGCGGGTGACCAGGAGGAGTATGCCTGTGTCGACAAGGCTTATTCCGAAGATGTTGGCATAGAAAAAGGGTAGATAGTAGCTGAACACTTTCCAGAACATTGACGAGGCCATGTCGCCAAATCCGTAGCCTATCTTTTCACGTAACGGTGCCATTTTTTTATGATTTTGATGGTGTCAGAGTTAAGATGTTTGGAGTTTTTATGTAAGGAATAAAGTCCGCGAGGCTGTCACCGCGCGCTGCGGATGCAACCCCACGGACTTCAATGCTGTCGGTTAGCCTTTGATCTCCATGTTGCGGTCAATCAGACTGTTGATAGTCTTGACCGAAGCCGAGGTCGTAAGCCCGTCCTGCGGAGTGTTGAGACAATAGTCCACAAGGCGGTCGACGGTCGAGGTGGCCACATGCATGCGGGTGTCGGACGACGCGTAGTAGATGTAGACCGTCCCGTCGGGGTCGGCGATCCAGCCGTTGGTAAAGAGCACGTTCATCACGTCGCCCATATATTCCTCACCCACGGGAGCCATCAGATAGCCGCCGGGCGAAGCGATTTTCTCCCAAGGCTTCTCGAGCGAGGTCATGTACATGTAGAGCACATAACGCAGACCCGAGGCACAGCCGCGCACACCGTGGGCCAGATGCAGCCACCCCTTGGGGGTCTTGATGGGGTGGGGACCCTCGCCGTTCTTGACCTCTTTGATGGTGTGGTAATAGCGCGGGTCGATGATGATTTCCTCCTTGACCTCGGCATTGCATATGTCGTCGATAAGGGCCCAGCCTATGCCGCCGCCGCTGCCGGTGTCGATGAAGCCGTCCTGCGGGCGGGTGTAGAGGGCATACTTGCCGTCGACAAACTCAGGGTGCAACACCACGTTGCGCTGCTGCGACTTGCACTTGAGGTCGGGCAGACGCTCCCAGTTCTCGAGGTCCTTGGTGCGTGCTATGCCGCAAGCGGCTGTGGCGGCCGACAGGTCGCCCGGACACGAGTCATCGTGACGCTCCACGCAGAAGAGACCGTAGACCCATCCGTCCTCGTGAGCCGTCAGACGCATGTCATACACGTTGGTGGCAGGATTGTCGGTGTCGGGCATCGTGATGGGACGCTCGCGGAAGCGGAAGTTGTCCACTCCGTTGGGGCTCTCGGCTACGGCGAAATATGACTTGCGGTCCATGCCCTCGACACGCACCACGAGCACATACTTGTCATTCCACTTGATGGCACCCGAGTTGAGCGTGGCGTTGCAGCCGATGCGCTCCATGAAGTAGGGGTTGGTCAGAGGGTTGAAGTCATATTTCCACGTGGGCGGAATCATCTCGGCCGTCACCACGGGATTCTGATAGCGGTTATATATGCCGTTGCCTTCCAGCTTGACGTTGCGACGTGTCACCAGCTCCTCATAGCGGGCAAGTATCAGGCTTTTGCGATATTCAAATTCTGTCATAGTCTTAATCTAAACTGTATTTTGCTGTTATATAAGTGTTTTATAGGTAATATGTCTTAGTCAGTATCCGTAGGGGCCGCTGTCACTTGACAAAGATAGCCTTTGACTCGTCGTGCCACTTCTTGAAATCGGCAGCAGCCGGATGGCCCGGATAGGGAGCGTAGAAATGATTGGGCTTCTCGCTCTCGATAGCGTTGCGCCACACACACACATAGGCTATGGGCAACCCCTCGATTGACGGCTGGAGCACACGGGTGTACCAGTCGGTCACCTCCAGTCCCTCGAGACCGGTCTCCGTAAACGCCGCCACTTTGCCGCGCTTGGCGGCCTCCTCGGCCACGTAAGGCAACTGGGCCTTGATGCGGGCCATATAGTCGGCCACACCGGCCTCGCCTCCGAAATGATAGATGTCAGAGCCGAGAATGTCGACATAATCATCGCCCGGATAGGTCGAGAAATACTGCTCGCGTGTGAGATCCTTGTCGGGTGAATAAGCCCACACCACATTGTCGATGCCCAGCGAGTCAAAACGCTCGCGTGTCAGATGCCACAGGGCTATATACTGCTCCGGGTCCCCGTTGGCAGCACCCCACCAGAACCATGAGCCCGAGTTCTCATGCCACGGGCGGAAGATTACGGGGATGGGATTGCCCTCACTGTCCTTGAGCGACGCTATGAAACGGCCCGCACGGTCTATCCACTCTGTCATGATGACCTTGAGAGCCTTGTTTGACTCCATCTCACGCAGCGGAGATGTCGACACGTCCCACGAGTCACCACCCGAAAGCGGATTGCGCGGATGCCACGAGATGGCATTGATGCCGCCGCGTGCATGCTGGCGCGCTATCTCACCCGCCATAAAGTCAAACGGCACTCCGTCGAGATTATTGGCCGAGTCAAGCTCTATCATGCCAAGGTCCCAGCTCATCAGCCCGGGATACTCGCCCGTAATGGCCTTGACATCCGACCCGCCCACCACGTAACGCCACGTGTGGCCATAGGCCGTGTCGTCGTGATGACCGAAATAAAAACGTCCTGAATCGACGGCATTATGCAGTTGCTCTATGAGGCGGTCGGCCACAGTGGGTGGCTTCGGCTCGTTGACAGCCGCTGTCTGCGTGGCCTGAGTGCCACAAGAAGTAGCAAGCGCGACTAACGCGCAAATGGCTATATGTTTCATTTAAACTCTAAACTTTAAACTCTAAACTTTAAACTCTTTTGTCACAAAACGACTTCCACCTTATTGACCGTTCCGGCCGGGCAGAGAGGTATGCGGTTGCCCTCGACAGGCTCACCGTTGAGAGTAACAGTGCGCACACCGCGGCACACATGAGCCGGATTGCTGACCTTGATGTCATAGCGCGCACCGCGAAACTGGCGCGACACCTCATATCCGCTCCACGAGTCGGGAATGCACGGATCGATGGTCAGACCGTCATAATCGGGCTTGATGCCGAGGATAAACTGTGTGATGGCATACCAGTTCCAGGCAGCCGTGCCGGTCAGCCACGAGTTCTTCGCCTCGCCGGGCTTGGCGGCATCCTTGCCCGCCGTCATCTGGCAATACACATAAGGCTCCACTTTATGAAGGTCGCTCTTCTCCTCGAGATAAGCCGGACATATCTTGCGGTAATATTCCCAGGCACGGTTGCCGCGTCCGAGCACCGTCTCTCCGATAATAACCCACGGATTGTTGTGGGCAAAGATGCCGGCATTCTCTTTATAGCCTGCGGGATAGGTCGAAATCTCGCCATACTCCATGACATACTCCGTAAACGCCGGATTGTTGAGCACAATGCCGTGTTCACAGTCGAGATAGGTCTTGACCGAGTCGAGCGACTTGCCCACCAGGCCATCCTCGAGTCCGATACCGGCCATAGAGCACCAGCCCTGCGACTCGATAAAGATTTTACCCTCCTTGTTCTCATGCGAGCCCACCTTGCGGCCATAGAAGTCATAGGCACGCAGATACCACTCGCCGTCCCAGCCATGAGCCTTGACAGCCTCGACCATCGCCTCGACATGACGCTCGGCTCTCTCGGCCTCGGCCTTCATGCCAAGATGGCGGCACAGAGCGGCATAATCGCGGCCATAGATTACAAACTGGCCGGCTATCATGAGCGACTCGGCCTGCGAGCCCTCCGAGTTGTTCTCGGTCGTCTGAAATGACTCGTTGGGGTCATTGGAGAAGCAGTTGAGGTTGAGACAGTCGTTCCAGTCGGCACGGCCTATCAGCGGCAGCCCGTGAGGACCGAGATTGTTTATGACGTGGTCAAACGACACCTTGAGATGCTCCATGAGCGACACCTCCGACCCAGCAACGTTGTCAAACGGCACAGGCTCCTCGAGTATCGTGAAGTCGCCCGTCTCCTTGATGTATGACACCGTCCCGAAGATGAGCCACATCGGGTCGTCGTTAAATCCGCCGCCTATGTCATTGTTGCCGCGCTTGGTAAGCGGCTGATACTGGTGATAGCATCCGCCGTCGGCAAACTGTGTCGAGGCTATGTCGATTATCCTCTCACGCGCACGTTCCGGTATCTGATGCACAAATCCCGCCAGGTCCTGGTTGGAGTCACGGAAACCCATGCCGCGTCCGATGCCACTCTCGAAAAACGATGCCGAGCGCGAGAAGCAGAACGTGATCATGCACTGATACTGGTTCCAGATATTGACCATGCGGTCGAGACGCTCGTCGCCGCTGTTGAGCGTGAACCGCTCCAGCAGATTGTCCCAATAGGCACGCAGACGGCCAAAGGCCTCCTCGACTTTCTCTACCGTGTCAAACCGCGCCATGAGCTCGCGGGCCGGAGCCTTGTTGATGACACCCTTCGACTCCCACTTCTGCTCCTGCGGATTCTCGATATAGCCGAGTGTGAAGATGAGGTCGCGGCTCTCGCCCGGTTTCAGGCTGATCTCGAGCGAGTGTGACGCTATCGGGCTCCATCCGTGAGCCACCGAGTTGCGCGAACGGCCATCAAGCACAGCCTCCGGCTCGTCAAAACCGTTGTAGAGGCCGAGAAACGTCTCGCGGTCGGTGTCAAAGCCGTCGATAGGGGCATTGACCGAATAGAACGCATAATGGTCGCGACGCTCCTTGTATTCGGTCTTGTGATATATGGTCGAACCGTCGATTTCCACCTCGCCTGTCGAGAAATTGCGCTGGAAGTTCTCCATGTCGGTCGCAGCGTTCCACAGACACCATTCCTGAAACGAGAACAGTGTGAAACGCTTCTCGCTGTCGCTGCGGTTGGTCAGCGTCAGACGTGTCACCTCGGCATGCGTGTCGAGAGGCACAAAGAAGAGTGCGCGGGCCTCAAGACCGTTTTTCTCGCCCGTGATGACCGTATAGTTCATGCCGTGGCGACATTCATAGCGGTCGAGCGGAGTCTTGCACGGCTTCCAGCCCGGATTCCACACAGTGTCGCCATCCTTGATGTAGAAGTAGCGTCCGCCGGCATCCATCGGCACACCGTTGTAGCGATAGCGGGTGATGCGGCGAAACTTTGCGTCCTTATAGAACGAATAGCCGCCCGCAGTATTGGAAATCAGCGAGAAGAAATCCTTGTTGCCAAGATAGTTGATCCATGGCCACGGAGTGCGCGGATTGGTGATTACATACTCACGCGCTTTATCGTCAAAGTGTCCGTATTTCATGTCGGAAGTGGAGTGTTGAATATTCTGTTTGTTACAATTTATAAGGGGGTGGGAGAGGAGAGAGAGTGGTGAGAGCGGGCGGGTATCAGCCACCCGCTCCCTATATTTCAGTGGACTTTAGAGGCTAAAATCTCCACGGTTGAGCACTGCCGGATTGTTGAGCACCGTGCTCCACTCGTTGTTCTTGTTCCATGTCAGGAAGCCGGGGCCGTTGCCGTCCTGCTCATACCAGCCCATGAAGTAGCTCCAGAGACAGTTTTCGGTCAGTTGGGCCTCCACGTCGAGGAGATTGCCGGTCTCGGAGAGTGCAACAATCTTCTTGCCTTCGACAGCCTGGTTGATGAGAGCAAACTGGTCGGTCTGGTCAGAGAGCGCGTCGGCATAGATGTCGGCACCCACGATGTCGACATATTCGTCGCCCGGATAAGCCGACTTGACCTGAGCCACAGTCGCGAGTTTGCCTTCGTCGCTGGTCTGCATGGTCCACACCCATATAAGGTTGTTCAGACCATAATCATCGGTCAGAGTTCTGTAGAGCCACTTCCACAGGTCGTTGGTCACCTCGGGACCGCTGTTGCCCCACCAGAACCATGAGCCCCAGGTGAAGTCACCGCCGGCCTCGTGGAACGGACGGAACAGTACGGGAATATTGGCATCCTTCAGCAGCTTGAGATAGCCGGCGAGCTTGGCCACATCGGCGGTGGCTACGGCGTTTTCGCGAGTACCCGACACGAGCACCTTGCTTGCGTCAAAGCCCTTGAAACGCTGTGTGTCGCGGCATGTAAGGTCAAAGTATACGCCTGTCACGGTGTAATTCTGACCCGAAACGATTATACCGCTCTCCTTCACCTTGGCGGCAGCCTCGGCATTGAGACGTATCTTGTATTCGCCCGCAGCCTTTTCGGCATCGGTAAGGTCGAAATACTCGGTGGCCGGCATCAGAGCACTCCAGTCGCTGCCCTTGAGCGAGCCCTGGGCATCGGAGGCGGCGTCCTTGAATGTGACGCGTATCACAGTGCCGTCCTGAGCGTACTCCCAGATGTCCATTGCGAGGGGCACTTCTTCTTTGTCGAGGCGCATGTTTGACCAGCTTCCGATTTCATATTCGCCTGCCCACATCTGCATAGGCACATTCCAGTGCCATGTCACGGTGGGGATGCTGCCGGCATTCCATACGTTCTGCACGGGTGTGATGTCGCCATAGTCGATCCAGTTGGCGGGCGACGATGCGAGGTGGATGTAGTCAAAGCCTACGATGGCAGGGTATTTGCCGGCGGCATTGGCCACGAGGTCACTGAAAGCCGTGCCCCAGGCCACTTCGCCCATGGCACCCGAGAGCTGCTTCACGCCATAGTTCTCAAGCATGAAGCTGTAGAGCTTCTTGGCCTCGGCCGACGCATTGGGATTGACGGGCGAAGTCGCGATTTTGCTCTTGTCGAGAGCGGGAGCCGACTCGGCGTTGAAATTTATCACCACAGCGGGCGCAAAGGTCATCGCGTTGGGGGCGGTGATGGCGCGGGCGGGTATCTCGAATGTATAGGTCTTGCCCTTGGTGAGCGACACTTTCGACTCGAGAGTATTGCCGTCGACAATCGAAGTCTCGACAGGCTCGCCGTTGAGGGTCACCGATACAGCCTGATTGAGTATGATCGGGCGGTCGTAGGTCACAGAGATGACATCAGTGGTCACGCTCACCGTCTCACCCTCGGTCACCGACATCGAGGTGGCGGCTATCTCGTAGGGCGACGGCTCGTCCCACTCGGGCTTGTGGTCGTCATCACAGGCCACCAGAAAGGTGGCGAGTGATGCGGCCATGAATAGATATTTTATCTTGTTCATAGATTTTTGCATTGGTTGTGTGGGGGATTATTCAATGGTAATCTTGGTGAGGATAATACCGTTGGCCTGGATGATGAGACCGCCCTTGTTGACGAGCGCGTCGATGTCGGCGTCGGTAAGAGTGATTGACAGTGAGCCGGAGCCGGTCACACATTCCTGATACTCGGCGGGCGAGCCGGGGAGCATGGCCCATCCTTCACCCATGCCGAATTTCAGCTTGGGATCATCATCACCGTTGAGGGTGTAGTAAGCGCGGAGCACCTGACCGGCTTTCCATGACTGGAACATGGGGGGCAGATTGCTGTCCCAGGCGAGACCCTGGAAGCCGCCATATCCTGTCACGACTTCATTGCCTTCCCATATTACAGTCTCCATCGAGCGTTCCCACTCGATGTGCACTTTGCTTACCACAGTGCCTTCGCCCTGGATTACCATGGCTGTCTCTGACCATCCGTCGTTGGTGGTGAGGATACGGTCGAGGACATCGGCTGTGAGTTCATATGCTACGAGAGTCTCGCTCTGGTCGGGTACGAGCATCTCCATCTGGCCCCAGTTGGCATCGTTGATCTGTATCTGGGTGTAGGCGTATGAATTGACGTGGAATACGAGTTTCGCTCCTGCGGGCACATCCTTGAACGAGTCCTTGTAGAGTCGGAATGTACCGCCGTCACCCTCGCCGGCCCAAGAGCCGAGGTCGCGTACTTCGTTCATGATTACATTCTCCACATGTGTCGCGGGGATGAATGCCATCTCATAGGTGATGGAGCCGTTTGACGACACGAGAGTCACCTGAGCGGTCGAGCCTACATTGTCAGGCACGAGGATGATGAGATTGGTGCCCTGGAGTATGTGCTGGGTCTTGGTGCCGTTGATCTGCACCTCGGTCAGAAGCGATTCGTTGGCGATGGGGAGAGTGAAAGTCTCGCCGGCATTGATTTCGGCATCCTCGGCAGGAAGCTCGGTAGCGTAGGCACACTCGGGTGCGGTCAGCTCGATGGCGGGAGCCTCGATCTGCTCGCCGTTGCTGAGCTCGAGAGTCACTGTGTTGCTGCCGGCCTGGAGAGTGGCGGGTACACTGATGCTGAATGATGTGGCCGACGGAGTCGTCACCTCTACGGCTGTCGAGCCGGCAAAGATAATCTTCACGACATTCTGGAGATTCTTGCCGTTGACGGTAAGCTGGCCTGCAAGAGCTGCGGGAGCAGGATTATAGGCCACGTTCTCGGGCTGGAGAGTCTTGACAGCTACGGCCACCGACATGCCTGAGCCGGTGTTGAGCATCACGTCGCCGCTCTGAGTGCCGGCGGGCACCTTGACGGTGATTTCGGTCGCGCTCTTGGTGGCGGGCTCTACTGCATCGGCCACTCCGGGGAATGTCACGTCGGTCACAAGCTCCATATTGATGCCTTTGAACTTGATTACGTCCTCGGCCCAGATGTTATCGGCCGGCTCGGCCACAACCTCTTCGGGAAGGGCTACACCGATAGTGGCTGCTGCGACTTTGACGCCCGAGGCGGGTATCATCACTACTGAGCCGTTCTCGGTATTGGCGGGGAGGGAGAATGAGATTTCGCTGTTGGCTGCATCGTAGGTAAACTCTACCTCACCTGCGCCGGGCACCTCTACGCTCTTCACCAGGTCGAGGTCGTTACCCTTGATGGTCACGGTCTCGCCGGGCTTCTTGTTGTCGAGGCTCACCACGTTGCTCACAGCGGGGAGCACCACCTGGAGCTCTTCCTCGCTTTTGATTACGTTAGGTATAGGCTCGGCTCCGTCGCTGAACTCGAGCACGCCCGACTTGGCCTCGGCGGGCACAGTGAGCGACAGCTCGTCACGCTTCTGGCTGATGAAGTCGGCCTTGTCGACATAGATGCCGCCGGGATAGTTCTCCTTGTCAAAGATGCTTTCGTCATACGCGAAAGTCACGCGTGAGATGAGGTTGAGATAGTCACCCTTGATGGTGAGTGTCGCGCCGGGCTTGACGGGCGAGGGGAGCATCGACTCGATGACGATAGGCTCGGTGTAGGAGAGCATAGTCAGAGTGGTGATGTCTCCGCCGGCATGATGGAGCACCAGTTTGCCGGGCTCGGCGTCCTGAGGTACGGTGATACGTATCTCCTCCGACGAAATCACGCGTATGTCGGTGATGTCGGATGTGCCGGGGATGGAGATGGAGTTGATCTGGTCCATGCCCGAGCCGAGAAACCTGAGTTCACCGCCGCGCATTACGGGCGACGGGCCCCATACGTTGAGGCTTACGCCCCCTTTGTATTGCTGTGTGTCGAAGTCGTCGTTCTCGCATGAGGTCAGCGCGGGGAGCATGAACGCCATGCACAATAAGAGCAGACTCGAAAGATTGAATATTTTTTTCATGTTGCTTGTAGTCTCTAAAATTTTACCGTGTTGACACTTTAGTTGGGAACGACGCGGATGTTGTCAAACTTGAATACGGGCTGACAGTCTACACCGGTCTTGCCGCCGGCTACAACGAATATCATGAGCGATGCGAAGTCCTCCTTCGAGCCGAGGAACTTGTCGGCACCCGTGCCGTTGTGTCCGTATACAAAGTCCTTGATGGGGAATGACACTGTCACCCACTCACCGTTGGTGTGATAAGCCTCGGTATCGCTCCAGGGTATCCAGAGGCCGCGGGCCAGGCCCTCGTTGTCGCCCTGGAAGTAAGTGTTGTTACATCCGGCTACATTGTTGCCAAACTCATCGAGACCGGCGTTACCGAACGAAACCTTGTCGGTGCCGGCAAAGATAAACTGCATGGCTCCTGCCTGCCAGGGATTCTCGGCGGGAATGTTGATCTCAAATTTCAGACACTTGTTGTTGAAGTCGCTGAAGTCGGCAATGTCAAAGAGACGGTCGCCGATACCTGCTGGATAGGTCACGGGGTCGGTCCATGCTCCGGGCCAATATTCGAAAGCAAAGTTGGAGTCATCCCAGCCACCGTCGGCCGACATGGTCACCTTGTTGGCGTTGAGCATCATGTATTTTCCCGAGATGCTTGAGTCATCGGTCATGAAAGTCGGTGCGTGCCACCACTGGCCGTTAGAGCCGAAGCCTGTGGGTGAATCGAAGTCAAACAACATGCCGCGGGTGTCCATGTAGCGGAATGAGCTTGAGCCTTCGCCATAGATTGAAGCCATGGTCACAGGACCCTCGACGGCTCCGTCGGGCACTACGACAGATACTTCTTCCTCTGACAGCGACTTGATTTCAGCGGGTATGCCGCCGGGGAATGTCACAGTGAACGGAACATTGGGATCATCGGCAAAATACGCGCCCTTGAAAGTAACGGTTTCGCCTGCCTTGGCATATTCACACGACATGTTGTCGATGCGCGGTGCGGGAACGATTACGTTGAACGGATAGTTGACCTCCATGCCTGTCGAGGTGATGAAGCGGGCGGTGTTGTTGACCTCGGCTGGTATGAGATTGGGTATATCCACTATTATGGTGTGGCTTGTGACCATGGTGGGGTTGAGTTTGGCCTTCTGGTCGTTGAACCATACCTGCTGCACGTCACCGAGATTGTCGCCCACAAATGCCAGGCGGGTGCCGAGGCTGGCACTTACTACGAGTGAGTCGGCCTTGTCGCTGTCACACATGCGTGCATACTTGATGACAGGTGCTGAGCCGCGGTCTTTCTCGGCGTCAGTCTCGCTGCACGAGGCAAGCGAGCCGGCTATGAGAAGCCCTGCCGCGTTCAGTAATATGTATTTATATGATTTTCTCATGATGTTTTCAGAATGTGTTTGTTCAGTGAAAAGACTTTATTAATCACCGTAGTAGCTTACCGGAGCTCCGAGAAGCGCGGGTGAAGTCGAGGTCACGGCTGCGGGGATGGGGGCTACAAACGAGCTTACTGACAGATTGATGTTGTCATACTGGCCGCCGTCGGCGGTGTTGTCGACAATCTTGTAGACCGAGAGGTCATTCTCGTTGGTCTTGTCGATGGTCGGATTGTTTTCGTAGTCTCCGATATACATGGCCGCACGGTTCAGGCCTGTGCCGTAGCCATTGTTGAGCAGCTCGAGGGCGGCTGCATCACCCTCGCGATAGCGGTAACGCTGGGTGTCAAACCATGTCTGGCTCTCAAAGGCAAACTCGCGGCGACGCTCTTTGAGCAGTTCCACATAAGTTACCGAGGAGGCTTCTGTGACACCTGCGCGCTGGCGCACCATGTTGTAATACTTCATGGCTGTGGGGTCGGATGTCGACGATGCTGTGCCCATCTTGGCCTCTACATAGGTGAGATATACGTCGGCCAGACGCATGAGATAAATATTGTTGGCTGCGTCCTGGTTGATGCCTACATTGCCGTTGCAGTCGGCACCCTTGCCTATGATATACTTCTTGATATGGGCGAGCATCTCGTTCTTGTCCTCAAGCACATCGCCTGAGTCGTCGCGGCTTACATAATTGTAAGTGTAACCGCCGCCGGCGCGGTTGAGCATGGGATAATAGTCACCGTTGGTCATGTAGGTCCACATGCGACGCTTGTCGTTGAGGTCATACATCTTCTGGAGCGAGAGGGTGGGACCCTTGCCTGCACCCCAGGTCTGGTCGGCGATTACCGACGAGCGTGACCATGCCACATTGCGGGCGTTGCCGTAGGAATAGCCCTGCACGGCACACTGGATGGCGAGTATTGACTCGGGACCGTTGTTGGCCTCGACGTCAAAGAGTGTCGAGAAGTCGATGTCGGTCAGAGCCTGTGTGTTTTCGATTACGTAGAGAGCGTCCTCGGCTGCCTTGGCATAGAGAGCCTCGCGGTCATAGCCATAGTCGGTGTGGGCTGCCATGGTGACGGCGAGCTTGGCGCGGAGAGCACGGGCCTTGCGGCTGTCAAGACGATAGGCATCCTCATCGCTCTCTGGCAGATTGGCTACTGCAAAGTCGAGGTCTTCCATGGCAAAGCGGTATACGCTTTCCTGAGTGTTGCGGGGAAGGTCGAAGTTGCCGTCCATAATGGTCTTGGTGTTGTTGGCCATCACGGGCACGTCATGCCATACCTCGGCAAGCATGTAGTGGCAGTAGCCGCGCATCGCGCGAGCCTCGGCAACCGCACGGTTGATGTCGGCCGGGGTGATGGAGCCGCTGCACACGGGCGGGATGTCGTTGATTATGGAGTTGGCAAAAAGGATTACGTTATAGAGGCCTTTCCATCCCTCGTTGAGATAGGGGTTGACCGCGGTGTAGGTACCGAAATACCACTGACCCTCGTCGGAATAGGTATAGTAGATGTCACCGTTGATCATGTCCATCTTCCACTGGAAGTTCATGTGGAAGTTGCTCCATGTCTTGGATGCATACAGAGTCATCGTTGTGCTCCGCAGGGCTGAAGGAGTCGTATAATAGTTCTCCAGCACAGGCTTGTCAATAGGGTCGACGGTAAGGAAGTCGTTGCATGACACAAGCGAGCCTCCGAGCACCAACGCCACTGCTGAAGTCTTGAATATATTTTTCATTTCGTTGTTAGTCTTGATGGTTTAGAAAGAGAGATTGAGACCTACGGTGTAGGTGCGGGGAGTGGGATAGCGGCCGCGGTCGATGTTCTGGAGGAGTGAGCTCTGGTTGAAGGCACCGATTTCGGGGTCATAACCGCTATACTTGGTGAAGGTGTAGACGTTCTGGACGTTTACATAGAATTTGGCATTCTGGAGGAATGCTTTCTTGGCCCACTTGGAGGGGAGGTTGTAGCTCAGCGAGATGTTCTGGATGCGGAGATACGAGCCGTCCTCGATCCAGCGGTCGCTCATGCGCTGGTTGCCGTTTGAGTCGAGGTTGGAGAAGCGGGGCATACCGTTGTGACCGTCGGCGAGCTGCAGGTTGGAGATGTCATCGCCTCCGTTGGGATCGATTTTCACGGCCTGTGCGCGGTCGAGCACGCTTACAGCCTGATTGTCCCATATGGAGCTGAGACCCTCGGTGCGATAGCGGGCCCAGTTGAGCACGTCACCGCCTACCTGACCGGTAAGACCGATGTTGAGCTCCCAGTCCTTATATGTAAAGGTGTTGGTGAAGCCGAAGGTCAGATCGGGGTTGGGGTCGCCGATAATGGTCTGGTCGGCATCGTTGATGATACCGTCGCCGTTGAGGTCTTTGAACTTGAGGTCGCCGATCCATGCGCCTGAGGTCTTGTCGATTTTGTTGGCATAGGGATCTGAGCCGCCGGTCTGTGTGGCGTGGCTGAGGATGTCGGCTTCGTTGCGGAAGAGACCCTCGGTCACATAGCCGTAGAACACGCCCATCGGCTGGCCTACCTTAAACATTGACACTGTCTGGAAAGGTGCATACCAGTCTACGTTGCCATAGATGATCTGCGAGTCATCGTTGAGGGCCACAATCTTGTTTTTGTTGTGCGAGAGAGTCAGTGACGAGTTCCAGAGGAAGTTTTTGGTCACTACGGGACGGGCGTTGATCTGGAGGTCGATACCGGTATTGCGTGTCTGACCGATATTGGCATAGGGTGTCTGGATAGTACCCCAGTCGTTAGTGGCGATGTGTCCGGGGGTGAACACCTGCATGAGCAGGCCGTCGGTCTGTTTGCGATACACGTCAAGAGTGATTTCGAGACGGTTGTTGAACGCTGCGAAGTCGATACCGCCGTTATACTGCTCCGAAGCCTCCCACATAAGGTCGGGATTGGAGAGGTTGAGGGGGAAGAATGCTGTGCCGTGGGGTGTGAGCATTGTCTGCATCGCCGAGCCGTAGCGATAAGTGTCGATGTTGGAGTTACCTACCTTACCATAGCCGAGACGCACCTTGAGGTTGTCGAGCCAGCTTACATCCTGGAGGAATTTCTCCTGTGAGGCGCGCCATGCGAGTGCCACCGAGGGGAATGAGCCCCATTTGTGGTTGGAGCCGAATTTGCTCGAACCGTCGCGACGTATGGTAGCGGTGAGGAGGTAACGGTTGTCGAAACCATAGTTGAGTCGGGCGAATATCGAAGCAGTGGTGCTGGCGTCGGCCCATCCGGTGTTTGATACAAATTCACCGTCCTCGCCCATGATGTTGATGTCATCGCGGGTGAAGTTTTTCTTGATGAACTGTGTGCCGTTCCAAGAGCTCTTTGAGGCCTCGAAACCTGCCATGATTGTAACGTCGTGCTTGTCGAGGAATTTCTGATTGTAGGTGATATAGTCCTTCTGCATCCAGTAGAAGTTGTGGTCTTCGCGCTGCATCATCTGGTTGATGTCGTTTGACACGAGGCCGAACTGATAGCGTGGAATAAACGACTTGTTCTGGTTCTGCGAAGCGTCAAACGCATACTCCGCGCGGAAAGTGAAGTGCTTCAGGAAGTCCGCGCTTACATAGAAGTTACCGGTGATTTTCTGACGGAGCAGAGTGTTGTTGGTCATGAGAGCGAGAGCCACGGGGTTCCAGGTCGAAGCACCGTTTACGGTGTTGGGGCCTGCCCAGTTGCCGTCAAAGTCGCGCACGGGCACCGAAGGCATCATGGTCATGGCCTGCATGATTACGCCGTCCGAGCCGTCGTTGCGGGTAATGGTCTCGTCAGTGCGGGTGTAGGCGAGCGCGCCACCCATTTTGAGCCAGCTTGTGAAGTTGTTGTCGATATTGAATCGGCTGTTGAATCGGGTGAAGTCCGAGCCGATGATTGTACCTTCCTGTTTCATCCAGCCGCCGCTCATCGAGTAGACGGTCTTTTCGTTACCGCCGGTCATGCTGAGCTGGTGGTTCTGCATGAATGCTGTGCGGAATATCTCGTCCTGCCAGTCGGTGCCTTTGCCCAGGAGTGATATGTCGCTGTAGGTCATGTCGAATTTGTCCTTTGTGAAGACTCCTTCGTTGAGGAGCTGCTGCTGATAGGTGGCATACTCGCGCAGGTTCATCATGTCGAGCTTCTTGGCCACCTGCTGCCATGCCACATAACCGTCATAGGTGATGTTGGTGTGGCCGGCCGAGCCGCGGCGAGTGGTCACGAGCACTACGCCGTTGGCACCTGCCGCACCATAGATGGCACAGGCCGAGGCGTCCTTGAGCACGTCGATGCTCACGATGTCGGAGGGGGCGATTGCTGCGAGAGGATTGACGGTGGTCTGTCCGTTTGTACCGCCGGCCCAGTCAAAGCCGCCGATGCTGTTGCTGCCGCTCATGGGCACACCGTCGATTACATAGAGAGGTTCGTTGGACGAGTTGAGTGAGCTCGCACCGCGGATACGTACGGATGTCGCACCGCCGGGGGCTCCTGAGTTCTGGGTCACCTGCACACCGGCCACTTTGCCCTGAAGCATCTGGTCGGCATTGGTCACGATGCTCTGCTTCATCTGCTCCTCGGAGATTCGTGCTACCGAACCTGTGATGTCAGATTTGCGCTGAGTGCCGTAGCCTACGACTACGACCTCCTCGAGCAGCTCGGTGTCGTCCTGAAGCACGATAGTCACTTCAGTACGTCCGTCGAGAGCCACTTCCTGCGACTTCATGCCTACGTATGACACGAGCAGAGTGGCTTTGGCCGATTTCACTTTGAGAGAGAAGTCGCCGTCGATGCCTGTAGCGGTGCCGTTGGCAGTGTTTCCCTTCTCTTGCACTGTCGCGCCGATAAGCGGTTCGCCCGACTTATCCTGCACGATTCCTGTCACTGAGACCTGCGCCGTGGCACTAAGCACGAAGCATAGCAGCACTGCCGTCAGCAGACCTCGAAGGTCGGAAATTTTTCTTTTCATTATAGCAATTTTAAGGTAATGGGTAATTGATTAGCTTTGATTGAAGTGATTTGTTGTTGTATAAATAACGATAAGTGTTTGGTTTTAAGGTTTGTTATTATAATATTGTTGTTGCAAATTTAGTGCAAACATTTTGGATAAAATGATATTATTTTATCCAAAAGTTGCATGAGCCAAGTAGAGGGAATATGTTGTTTAACATGTGTGCTACGTGTCTATGCAGGTGTGTAGTTACAGAGGGGGGAGGAGGCGGTGTGTCGCCTGTGTGGGAATTGATGTATACAGTCGTGTGGGGGAGAGAATGTGGTCGGTCAGGGGTGTCGGTCATGCGGGGACGGGATGACCCGCCCCTGCATGGCGATTGTTATCGGGAAGGATTAAATCCTGCCGGTGGCGCGCTTGATGATTTCTATGGTTGTGGAGTCGGAGGCAAACACCGAGTTGAGACCCTGGGGTTCCTGAGCGGGATCGCCCGTGTAGTCATCGCCGGCTTGCCAGGTGGTGTGGGCCGGATTGGCCAGGCCACCCCATCCCCAGAAGTTCAGGCCTGCGATTTTGCCGCCGTCGATTACCTCGTCAAATACGTGGGCGTAATAGGTGTCACGTCCGTTGACTGCCGAGCCTTTGGCTGTGGCCATCGCGTCGCGCGGATAGCCGAACTCTTCGAGCACGATAGGCTTCATCATTGCTCCGCTGTCAACGAGAGCTTTGTAGAGGGCGTCATAGTGCTGTGAGATGTATTCGTCGGTCTTGGCACAAGCCACTGCCACACTGTCGTTGACAGTCTCGGCTGTGATCCAG
This sequence comes from Duncaniella muricolitica, assembly GCF_910574735.1. Taxonomy (NCBI): domain Bacteria; kingdom Pseudomonadati; phylum Bacteroidota; class Bacteroidia; order Bacteroidales; family Muribaculaceae; genus Duncaniella; species Duncaniella muricolitica. The sequence continues at coordinate 50,808 of NZ_CAJTCF010000007.1, forward strand.
CTCCAGTTGTAGGGCCATATGTGTATGGTGGCATAGTCTACGTCGGGATAGCTGTGTATCTCTTTCCACAGGTCGATGTCACCTTCACATCCGTTGTAGCCCTCGCTGCCCACCGACACCAGATGGTTAGGGTCGATGCTCTTGATGAGCGCGGCGGTCTCGGCTATCCATTCCGAGAAGGCGTGTTTGCTCTCGTCGGCAAACGGGCGCGGCTCGTTGGCTATCTGCCACGACATGATGGCGGGCGAGTCGGCATAGCGGCGGCCGGTGATGGAGTTGACACGGCCTACGATTTTGCTTACGTGTTTGGCGGCAAGTTCCTTGGCTGTCTCGTTGCGCACAAACTGTGACGCATATTTCACATAGGCGGGATAGCCGTCGTGAGCGGGATTGACAGCCTTGCCGGCTCCGGCCCATTCGAGATAGGTGCCGAATCCGCCGCTCCATTCCCATGCGTTGTTGAGATAGAGCACAGCTTTCATGTCGCGCTTTTCAAGCTGGTCAAGCAGGTAGTCAAGGCCCTGGAGCAGAGTGTCGTTATAGACTCCGGGAGCAGTCTGAAGGGTAGGGGAGATGTGTGATGCGAGTCCCTCCTCGCCCTCGCCGCCGACGAGTATGCGCAGGTTGGTTATGCCGAGACTCTTGAGCGAGTCAAGTTCGCGGGCCAGACGGTCACGGTTGCCTCCGCGCCCTTCTGAGGCGAGGATGGTGCCATACCAGAAGTTGGTGCCGATGTAGCGATATATGCTGTCGCCGAGATAAAAGTTTCCGTTGTTGACGGTTACGTAGGGCGACGGTGCTTTGCCCTTGGGGCCGGAGCATGCTCCTATAATGGCAAGCATTATAAACAGTGGTATAAAAAGACGGTTGCGCATAATGGATTTAAATATAGGATACTGTTTATATAATGCATGTGCACAGTATTTGGTTTTGTTAAAATCCATGAAACTCTTTAAACTTTATAAACTTTTTTGACTCTATAAACTCTCAAAATTCACTCCCAGTCATCGGTGCGGAACGGCACGAGCGGCAGTCCGAGCATGTCTTTCAGTTTGCCGGGGGCAAAATTTCTGAAGCAGTATCTTACGGCCTTGATGTCGCTGACCTCGGGCGAGGAGACTGTTATGGTAAACTTGTCCCAGTCCTCGACGGCTTTTGCCGGATGAAACACCTTGTCCTCTCCGGCCACTTCAAAACCTTCGATGTCGCGGTTGGGGTTGAGGCCGCCATAAGCGTTGTCGAAAGTCAGCACTGCCTTGTCGCCCTGATAGTCCACAGACTTGAATGTAGGATATTGTGTATGTATCCCCTCCACTCCATAAGTCTTTGCAGCCGCGAGAAAAGCCAGACGTTCGCCTATCGGTTTTTTCTGCGAAGCGTGCACATCCTCCAGTTCATGGGGATATATAAGGTCGGTGGTGCATACAATGCCTGTGTTGGGAATCATGGCTGCCGCTTTGTGCTGACATTCGCGGAAGCGTGCGGCGTGGTCGCCCTGCGGGTCGCCATAGCTCCACGGCGGCATCTCCACGAAGTAAAACGGCAGGTCGGGATTGCCCCATTCGTTGCGCCAGAGTTGCACCAGATCCTTCTTGTGTGAGGGATATTCGTTGTGAAGTCCGACGTTCGATTCGCCCTGATTCCAGAGAAATCCTTTGATGGTGTATCCTGCCAGCGGATGGAGCATGCCGTTGTAAAGCACTCCTATACGGTGCCAGGGGTCGACGGTTTTTGCACCGCTACGTTCGGCTTCCATGTCATAGCCCGGATATGTGTCGAGCATCTCCTTTGGAAGCCAGCTCTCGAGTTTGGAGCCTCCGTAGGCACAGTTGATAATGCCCACAGGGGTGTTGATGATGTCGGAGAGCGAACGGGCAAAGAAGTAGGCGAGAGCCGAAAACTCGGCGGCTTTTGCCGGCGATGATACGTTCCATTTTCCCTCCACACGCTCCGGCTTATCATATTCCTGGCGTTTGGGCACATTGGCCATGCGTATATGTGGATATTTGCCCGAGTATGCTATAGCCTCGCCGGCACCTTCGATGGGCTGTATGCCGAATCCTCTGAGCGGCATCTCCATGTTGGACTGTCCCGAGCAGAACCACACCTCGCCTATGAGCACGTTTGATATCGTCTTGGGTGATTCGCCGTCGTCAAATGTCACTGTCCATGGCGTGAACGAGGCTTCGGGGGTGTCGACGTTGACATCCCAGCGGCCGGTCTTGCTGTCGGCCTTGGCGGTATAGCTCTTGCCGTCCCACGACGGGGTCACCGTGACTTTGCGTCCCGGTTTGGCCCAGCCCCATAGTCTGGCTTTGGTGTTTTGCTGGAGCACGGCATTATCGCTGATAATGTCAGGAAGCTCTACGGCCTGGACCGACAGTGCGGCAAGAGTCATACTCACGGCTGCAAGTGATATTTTTTTCATAGATAGCAGTTTAAACTGTTAGCTCTATAAACTCTATAAACTTTGTCGACTACAAGGAATTACGCTCTCTGATAGTCTTTTTGGCCAGCTTGGCCCATTCCTTCAGGTCATCGTCGGTCCACTGCGAGCCGTCGTCAGAGGCTGTCGGCATGATCATCGAGCAGCTTTCATCCTTGTCGGCGATGTCCCACATGAGCACCGACACCTTGTGGTCGTTGGCCCAGTCCATCCAGGCTTGCCATGACTCATAGTCGATGGGGCCGTCGCCGGTGTGGTCCATTGAGCCACATTCCGAGATGATGAGCGGCAGACCGGCTTCGATGGCCTTGGTGGCTTTATCGCGGTTCCAGTCCTTGTGGGTGCCCGCATAGTAGTGGAGTGAGTAGAGCAGGTTGGGCGAGTCGATTGGGCTTTGGGCTGCCACATCTACCTCCTGATCCCATTTAGGGGTGCCCACTATGATTACCGCTCCCGGAGCATTGGCACGGATTACAGGTATCACTTCGGCGGCATAATCCTTTATTTCCTGCCACTGGATGTCAAGAGGCTCGTTCCATATCTCGTAGAGGATATTGGGTGTGTCGCCATATTTCTCAGTAATGACAGAGAAAAATTTCTTGGCGTTTTCGAGCGTATTGTTGTGCGAGTGCCAGTCACATATTATATACATGTCATTTTCGATAGCGGCGTCAATGGCAGCCATTGCCAGATTGACAGCGTTGGCCGAGTCGGCTTCAAACGAGTTGACACAGTCGCCGCTGGCATGCGCGCCTATTGCGGCGCGGGTGATATTGGCACCCCAGTCTTCTTTGAGAGCTTTGATGGTGCCGGAGTTGTAGAATCGTCCCCAGTTGGAGTGCCATCCGAGCGACGGACCTGTGAGCACTACAGTGTCGCCGGCGGCGTTGAGCAGGGCTGTACCTTCGACGTGGAGAGGTGTTACAAATGTGGTTGCGGTCGAGTCGTCCTGAGCCTGGCCGGCTGACGATGCGTTGCCGCGACATGAACCGAGTGTTGTGGAGGCCATTGCGGCACACAGCAGAATTGATGCAATAGATGTTTTCATATTAAGGCTTTGTGGTGCTGATATATGTCTCGGAATACTTTGGGCGAGTTGCCTTTCTTCTTTTTAAAGATGCGGTTGAAGTTTGATATGTTGTTAAATCCACATTCATAGCATATCTCGGCCACCGATGTCGTCGAGTCGACGAGTGCTCGTGTGGCATGCCCGAGGCGTATGTCTATGAGGTAGTCCGATATGGAGCGACCCGTGCGCAGTTTGAAAAAACGGCTGAAGGCCGTAGGGGTCATCCCAACGAGAGCCGCGAGGTCGGCCAGGCGTATCTCTTCTTTATAATGGGTGTTGATGTATTCTTGTACTTTCGTGACGCGACGGCTGTCACCGGTGGGGCGGTGGGAGGCAAACGACGATGAGGACAGCACTCTGTATTCGCCGCTCTCCGCAAGCTCGTGGAGTATGGCCATAAGTTCGAGCATGCGGAAGAATCCCACTTCGGTACGCGTCAGATTGTCAAGACGGTTAAACACTTTCATGATGGCGTTGGAATTGAACGCGATGCCGTTGGCACACAGTTGAAGCATACGTCTGATGCTTGAGAGCTGGGTTTTGGCAAGGAGCGATTCTCCGAATAGGTCATGTGAAAATTGTATCGTTATCTCGCGTATCTTGTCATTGGTGCATTGATGCTGCTCCCAGCCGTGTTCTATGCCGTTGCCTACGAGCACGAGGTCATATTCTCCGAGTGTTTCCATCGAATCACCCACCACACGACGTGCGCCTGCACATCCGGCCAGAAAGTTGAGTTCATACTCCTCATGGCGGTGTACGGGATATGTGAATCGGTCCTTGAGTCTGTCTATCAGATAGAAGCAGTCTTTTTCCGACAGCGGGGTGATTTCGGTGATAATCTTGTTCATGGCGGAAGATTGGGTGGAATAGAATTAATGATTTGTACTGGTAGATGTGTATTTAGGTAATGGACTGCTGACAATGACTCATTGCTGAGAAAAGTCTGTACAAATATATGATTTTATTTTTACATATTGATAATTTCCGCAAAGATTTGGCCATAATTGATGATATTTAGCATTTATTTGTTAAAATAGTATCATTTTGGATTATAAAATAGCATGCGCAGACACTTTTCTGTAAGTTCCGCTCACGCACAAAGAGGACTGATGGCATACACCTATTTATAAATAGTCAGCGAATTATTTGTTTATCAGACGGAGTTGTGTTACTTTTGTGCTTTATTAGGAATAAAGGCCAATTCTACATTCCATCGGTTTTCGACATGAAAAAATTTTTACTATCATTCCTCGGCACTCTTGCCGGCATATGGTTTTCGCTTTTTCTCGCATTCTTCGGTCTTCTCCTTGTGGTCGCGGCCGCAGGCGTCGCATCGCTCGGCAACGGCAAGACTGTGAATGTTGATAGTCATAGTTACCTTGAAATCACACTTGTCGGAGAGGTTGCCGACCGCCCCGGCCGCATCGACCCCATAGGCATCATCCGTGGCGAGGATAACCGCGCTCAGGGTGTCAACGAGATTGTCGGAGCCATAGGTGCCGCTGCCTTTGACGACCGTATCGACGGCATTGTCATCGACTGTCGTGGCTCGGAGATGGGACTCGCCCGCCGTCAGGCCATTGTCGAGGCCCTGTATCGTTTCAAGGCCGATGCTCCCGGCAAATGGATTTACTCTTATGCCGACATGTACACCCAGGGCGATTATTACATCGCTACGGCCGCCGACTCAGTGTTCATCAATCCTATAGGACAGGTGTTCATTCATGGACTCTCCACTACAGGACTGTATTTCAAAAATATGCTTGGCAAACTCGGCGTGCAGATGCAGGTCGTGAAGGTCGGTACCTACAAGAGTGCCGTTGAGCCTTATATACTCACCGGCATCAGTGAGCCTGCTCGCGAGCAGCAGCAGCTTTTCCTCTCCAATATGTGGAGCAGTGTCACGAGCTATATAGCCGGAGCTCGCGGTGTCATGCAGGATGATGTGAAAAATTGGGCCGACAGTGCCGTGTATGCCATGCCGACTGAAAAATATGTCGGAATGCACATTGTTGACCGTCTGATGTATCGTCACGAGTTTGACGAACTCCTTGTGTCACTCACTGACAAGAAAGATGTCAAGCATCTCTCACCCGTGACTCCGTCGGAGTATTGCTCCGTGCAGGATATTGACAAGAAAGGTGACGGCCGTGGTGCCACTATCGCCGTGCTCTATGCGTGCGGTGACATCACCGACGAGACCGGCGACGGCATTGTGGCGTCCAGACTCGTGCCCGAGATACTCGAGCTTGCCGAGGAAGACGACATTGACGGTCTCGTGATGTATGTCAATTCAGGCGGAGGCTCAGCCTTTGCCTCCGAGCAGATATGGGAGGCGTTGCAGCAGTGGAAATCGCTCACCGGCAAGCCGTTCTATGTATCTATGGCCGACTATGCCGCTTCGGGCGGATATTACATCTCCTGTGGTGCCGACCGTATATATGCCCAGCCTACCACCCTCACCGGCTCGATTGGCATTTTCGGACTCATCCCTGATTTGAGCGGACTTCTCAACAATAAGATTGGTGTCAGCACCTCTACCGTGTCGACCAATCCCGGTGCAGGCATGCCCGGAGTGCTTGAGCCGATGACGCCCGCTCAGAGAGCTGCCATGCAGGGATATGTCGAGCGAGGCTATGAACTGTTCACTTCACGTTGTGCCCAAGGCCGCGGCATGAGTCAGGACTCCATAAAAGCCATTGCCGAAGGGCGTGTGTGGGATGGAGCCGAGGCTCTGAAGCTCGGGCTTGTCGATGAGATAGGCGGACTGGACACAGCCGTGGCCGGCATGGCCCGTGAGCTTAATGCATCCACATGGACCATACGCAATTATCCCGAGACAAAGGAGAAATGGTATGACCTTCTTATCGAGGCGGGAGCCGATGTCAAGACCCGTATGATACGTGACGAGCTTGGCGAGATGGCTTCGATTTACGAGACCGTAGCCCGTGTCAAGGGCATGTCGCCCGTACAGGCACGTATGGAAATCATGAAGGTCGACATGTGATGTCCACCCTCGACATCCTATGGTGCATTAAGAATTATTTTTAACTACGTTATTTAATCAAACTCTATGGCACGTAATCGTCTGCTGTCAATGTTGCTGCTCTATCCGCTTTCACGCCTCTATGGCCTGGGAGTGGCTGTGCGCAACAAGATGTTTGAGCAGGGTATGCTCAGGCAGCAAGAGTTTAAGGTGCCGGTGGTTGTAGTCGGCAATATTGCCATGGGGGGCACCGGCAAGACTCCTCACGTCGAGTATATAGTCGAGGCCCTGATGGATAAATATAATATAGGTGTGCTTTCTCGCGGCTACAAGCGCGCTACCAAAGGATTTGTCCTTGCCACACCCCAGTCGCGCCCCGAGGACATAGGCGACGAGTCCTATCAGATATACCGCAAGTTTGGTCCGGAGATTACCGTGGCCGTGTGCGAGAAGCGTGTCGAAGGCATAAACCGTATGCTGGAGATTAATCCCAAAATCAGTCTGATATTGCTCGATGACGCTTTCCAGCACCGCTATGTCAAGCCGTCGGTGTCGATAGTGCTCACCGAGCACAACCGCCCGGTCTTTACTGACAGCCTGCTTCCTTATGGCCGTCTGCGCGAGCCGCGCGGTGCGCTCAACAGGGCCGATATTGTCGTTGTGACAAAATGTCCGCCCGATATGAAGCCGATGCAATACCGCATCTTTGAAGAGAATTTCAAACTCTTCCCGTTTCAGAAACTTTATTTCTCGCGCTATAATTACGGGCATCTCGTGCCGGTATTTCCCGAAGAGGCCGAGTCGATACCGTCGCTTGACACTCTTGTGCCGGGCACTCCGCTTCTTGTCATTACCGGCGTGGCCAATCCAAAGCCGTTTTCTCGTTTCTTAAGGCGTCGCAAGGCCAAGGTAAAGCTCAAGCGTTTTGCCGACCATCACAATTTCACCGCCTCCGACATGGCCGAGATAGAGCGTGAGTTCAACGCGCTCCCGGGCAATGACAAATTTATCGCCACCACCGAGAAGGATGCCGTAAGGCTCTTTAACAATCCCTATTTCCCCCACGCGCTCAAGAGCCGCATATTCTATGTGCCCATCAAGGTCGACTTCATTGACCGTGCGGGCGACGTGCCCTTTGAGCAGTGTGTCGAGAAAACCATACGCGACTCACGTTTGTTTAAATCTTAACTGCCTGAACAATGCGGTTTTGGGTTTGAAAACATCTGTTAATACATATTATACTTAATAGCCAATATCATGCTTGAAAAAATCAATCAGACGGCAGAATATCTGCGTTCGCAAGTATCCGAAATGCCCCGCACAGCCATTATCCTCGGCACAGGTCTCGGTCCGCTCGTTGATCATATAACCGACAAGAAATTTATCCCTTATAGCGAGATACCCAACTTCCCCGTGTCGACTGTCGAAGGCCACAGCGGCAATCTTATTTTCGGCAAGCTCGGCAACAAGCCTGTCATCGCCATGCAGGGCCGTTTTCATTATTACGAGGGTTATGACATGAAGACCGTGACATTCCCCGTGAGAGTGTTCAAGGCTCTCGGTGTGGATACACTGTTTGTGTCAAACGCCTCGGGCGGTATGAACAAGGAGTTTGTTGTCGGCGATGTAATGACCATCACCGATCACATCAACCTCTTCCCCGAGCATCCTCTGCGCGGCAAAAACTATCCCGAGCTCGGCGTTCGTTTCCCGGCCATGACCTATGCCTATGATCCCGAACTCATGCGTCTTGCCGACGAGATTGCCGCTGAGAAGGGTATCCGGCTCATGCACGGAGTGTACGTAGGCGTTACCGGCCCGACATTCGAGACTCCGGCTGAATATGAATACTATCGCGTGATAGGCGGCGACTGCGTGGGCATGTCGACCGTACCCGAAGTGATTGTGGCCAACCATGCCGGCATGCGTGTCTATGGCATTTCGGTGATTACCGATCTCGGTGGCAAGGATGTGAAGCAGGTGCCCACTCACGAGGAGGTGCAGCAGGCGGCCGTTATCGCCCAGCCCAAGTGTCTGGAGATTATGAAAGAACTCGTCAACCGTTGCTGATACCGCAGTCATGGAGATTTCCCAATTGGGTGAGTTCGGTCTTATTGACCGGCTCACCAAAGATTTGCCCGTAGTAAACGCCTCGACTGTCCGCGGTGTGGGTGATGACTGTGCAGTGTTGCGCAACCGCGATACCGACATACTCGTCACCACCGACCTGCTGCTTGAAGGCGTGCATTTCGACCTCACCTATGTGCCGCTCAAACATTTGGGCTACAAGTCGGCGGTGGTCAATTTCTCTGACGTCTACGCCATGAACGGCACACCCAGGCAGATAACGGTCTCGCTCGGCATTTCGAGCCGTTTCACGGTTGAGCATATGGAGGAACTCTACAGCGGCATACGTCTTGCGTGCGAGATATATGGCGTTGACCTCGTAGGCGGCGACACGACCTCTTCGCGCCAGGGACTTGTCATATCCATCACATGCATCGGCGAGGCCGAGAGTGACAAGGTGGTATCCCGCTCGGGAGCCAAGGATACCGATCTCATATGCGTGTCGGGTGACCTCGGAGCAGCCTATATGGGCCTTCAGCTTCTTGAACGTGAGAAGGTGGCTTCGGCCGGACAGAAGGATTTTGTCCCCAATTTCAGCGGCAAGGAATATCTTGTGGAGCGTCAGCTCAAGCCTGAGGCACGCAAGGACATCATACGCGAGCTTGCCGAGGCGGGCATCGTGCCGACTGCAATGATGGATATAAGCGACGGTCTCAGCTCCGAACTGATGCATATATGCAAGGCCGGAGACGTCGGGTGTCGTGTGTTTGAGGAGCGTATCCCCATTGACTATCAGACAGCAGTAATGGCCGAGGAGCTCGGCATGAACGTGGTTACAGCCGCGCTTAACGGCGGCGAGGACTACGAGTTGCTGTTCACTGTGCCTCTGCATTTCCATGAGAAAGTCAAAGACCTGCCGGGTGTCAAGGTGATAGGACATATCACCAAACCGTCGCTCGGATGTGCGATGGTCACACGTGACGGTGGAGAGATAGCCCTTCAGGCCCAGGGCTGGAACCCTCTGAAACAGTAGTAGGGTTAAAATAGGATAAAAAGTAGCCCGGATGGCGCATCGGGTTTAAACTTTTCGCGCATCGGTGACTCTAATTAATAAAAAGACGATTATTATGAGAAAATTTTTACACACCCTAATGCTTGTCGTAGCTTTGGCGGCCATGTCGTCACCTGCTATGTATGCCCAGCGTCATCAAGGTGCTCATGGTAACGATAATCGCACCGAGCGCAGAAAGGAGTCGGCTCGTCCGGCGGGAAATGGCAGCCACAACGGTAACCGCGGTCAGAGCGGTCGCCCCGGAGTGGGGGCGTCAGGCCGTCCGTCGGTGGGTAGCAGTCGTCCCGCTTCCGGCTCCACACGTCCGTCATCGGTCGGAAACAATCATGGCAATAAGCCTTCGGGCAATCGTCCCGATGTCGGCAACCGTCCCGGCGGCAGCCAGCGTCCCGGTGTGGGCACAACCCAGCGTCCCGGCAACAATCGCCCCGATAATTCCCGACCCAATGTCGGCAACAACGGCAACCATCGTCCGTCGACCGGTACATCGGGCCGTCCCGGAGTGAGCGGCAGCCACACCGGTCAGAAGCCCGGTGTCGGTCATCGCCCGTCCGAGCCATCGCGTCCCGGTGTCGGCCATCATCCGTCGGCTCCGTCGCGTCCGGGCGTTGTGCATCGCCCTTCACATAAGCCGGCCCCGCGTCCGCCGATGATAGCTCCGCCTCACCGTCCCTACCGCCCTGTCATAGCGCGTCCGCATTATCGCCCGACACCTCCTCCGGCATGGCGTCCCCGTAGAGGGTTGCCTGTGATACGCGGCATCCTCGGCCTCACTTTCGGAGCGGCCTTCAACGTGTCGCTTGACTATCTTTATAATTCGGGCTACACGGTCGATGGTTACGGCAACAACATCGTATATCTGCGCAATGTCCCTGCCATGAACTATATATGGACTGACGGCGCGCTCTATTACGGCAACGGCGGACTCGATGCGTCGAGCTTCTATTATTCGACACCGGGTTATGATCTCTCGCGTTACAATGCCGTCTACTCCACACTGGTCAACACATATGGAGTGCCTGTGACGGTCAATAATTCGGGAGGCATGATGACATCGACATGGTTTGGCGGTAACAACGGCTACATCACCCTCTCGTTTGGAGCAGGCACCGCCGGACGTTTCCTCACGACCCTCACTCTTGGACTGTAAATCAGGTATTTGAAAATTAAAATAGAAAATGCGAAATCGGCGTTACAATTGCTGATTTCGCATTTTCAATTTTAATTTCTCAAAATTTTTATTACCTTTGTGTCTATTAACTCATTATACGCAAACAATGGAAAAAAAGACTATTTGGGATCTGAATCGTGTGGATGTCGAGCATTTTCGCCGACAGTCAAAAATGCGTCTCACCGTGGTGCTTGACAATGTGAGGAGCCTGAATAATATAGGTGCTATTTTCCGTACATGTGATGCGTTTGCCGTAGAGCGTATAATGCTGTGTGGCATCAGTGCATGCCCCCCCTCGCCCGAAATCCACAAGACCGCTCTCGGCGCGGAGGAATCGGTCGAGTGGGCTTATTTTCCGACCACGGCCGAATGTATCGAATCGTTGCTGCGCGAAGGCTACACCCTGTGTTGTCTCGAACAGGTCAAAGGGAGTGTGGAGCTTCAGGATTTCAACCCGCAGGACGGACACCGCTACGCTCTTGTGCTCGGACATGAGGTGAATGGCGTGGATCAGAATGTGGTCAACCAGTGTGACGTGTGTCTCGAGATACCGCAGCTCGGCACCAAACACTCGCTCAACGTATCGGTGTCGGGTGGTATAGCCATATGGCACTTCTTTACTCACATCGCTCCGAAGTGATGTCGCGGTGCCTTAGCGGATACCGCTGGTTATCTTCTTGATTGTTATTTTATTACCTGAATCATTGTAACTATTGTATTTATGAGACTGCTGACCTCGCTCCTTACTTTTGCCGCTGCGGCTTCAATGCCGGTGGCTTCGGAGGCTGAACTGATTATAAACGAACTGATGCAGAGCAACATCGACTGCATCATGGATGACCTGAACGAATTTCCCGATTCATGGGTCGAACTTTACAATGCCGGCACGTCGGGTGTCAGTCTGTCGTCTTACAGCATAGGCATAAAGCCGGACGGCTCGGACGCCTATCAACTGCCGTCTCAGACAGTCCGGCCCGGCGGCTATGTGATAGTCTATTGCGACAAGGTCGGCGACGGCATGCACACGCCTTTCCGGCTCGACTCCGGCAAAGGGGCGGCCGTCTATCTGTATAAAGGCTCCACACTCGTCGATAAAGTCGAGGGGCTCAAGAAGCAGCCGGCTCCCAATATATCCTACGGACGTGTTGTCGACAAGGCGAGTGTATGGGTGTACCAGTGTACTAGTACACCAGGATACTCCAACTGTGGCCGTGGCAGCAACGAGATACTCGGCAATCCCGTATTTTCTCATATGGGCAGAGTGGGTGCTCTCGGGTTCAGTCTCTCGCTGTCGTTGCCGTCCGACGCACCCGACGGAACGGAGATACGTTACACTACCGACGGCTCCGAGCCTGTGGCGACATCTCAGCTATACACTTCCCCCATATGGATAGGCAAGACCACCAATGTCAGGGCCAAGCTCTTTTGTGACGGTTACCTGTCGCCGCGCTCGACCACTCACAGCTATATCTCGCTCGGGCGTGACATGATTATGCCGGTAGTGTCGATGGTGACTGTGGGCGATTATTTCTACAGCCGGGACAAGGGCATATATAACGAATACAACAACGGCACTGTCAATAATCAGTCATATAGGCAGGATTGGCGCAGACCTGTCAACGTCGAGATATTCATGAGTCAGGGAGAGGGGAGTGTCATCAATCAGTTGTGCGAGACCAGGGTCAAAGGCGGAGCCTCGCGCGGAGCAGCTCTCAAGTCGCTTGTGGTATATGCCAACAAGCGTTTCGGCACAAAGCGTCTCGAGTATGAGTTTTTTCCCAAAGACGCTCCGGGGCGCACTGACTGGAAGTCGATAGAGCTGCGCAATTCGGGCAATGATTTTGACTATCTGTATTTTCGCGACGCGCTCATCCAACGCAACATGGGACGCAACGCCGACCTCGACTGGCAGCCTTACCGACCGGCCATACTGATGATTAACGGAGAGTATAAGGGTATGCTCAACATACGCACGCGCACCAACGAGGATTATGTCTATACTCTATATGACGGAGAGGAGGATATAGACATGTTTGAAAACTGGTGGGAACTGAAAGAGGGCACGTGGGACAACTATAACGCTTTCAAGGAGTTTTATTCCGGCACAGGGCAGACATACGATGAGTTTGAGAAGCGGATGGACACCGGCGAGTTTGCCAACCTCATGATTATGGAACTGTTTCACAACAATCTTGATTTTCCCGGCAATAATATCGTCATGTGGCGTCCGAGAGCCGAAGGCGGCCGCTGGCGGTGGATAGCCAAGGACACTGACTTCGGGCTCGGTCTATATGACCGCACGTATGCCTACAAGACCTTCGACTGGCTTCATGACAATAATTTTGACAAGGACAACGCCTGGGCCAACAAGCCCGAACATACCCGCCTTTTCAGACGACTGATGGATATCAGAGAGTTTCGCGACATGTTTGTCGACCGGTGTGCCGTCTATATGGGTGACTTTCTTAACGGACGTGTGATAGGAGCGGAGATTGACGCCATGTCGTCGGCCATAAAGCCGGAGTATACCCGTCATCGCGCACTGTTCAATCCGTGGTGGCCCAATTATGACGAGGAGGTGCGCAAAGCCAAGCAGTGGGCTGCGGACCGTACAGAGTTTTTCTACACACATCTTGCCGACTATTACAAGCTCGGCACTCCCCGCGCGGTCACGATAGATGCCGGACGCACCGACGATGTGGCCTTGAGAGTCAACGGAGTGCCCCTGCGCGGCCGCTCGTTTGACGGTAAATATTTCCAGGGCCGCACTCTTACTGTTGAGGGAGCCTCGGACGGAGCTACGGTTGACTCCTGGCGAGTGACTGTCAGATATAGCGGGTCATCCTCGACGGTGCAGACTTTCCCCGGCCCGAAGTTGTCCATTGTTGTGCCTTCGTGTGTATCGTTGTCGGTCGAGTCGGTGATTTCTCAGAGCGGCATCGGAGAAATCGGCTGTAACGGAGACGGAGAGGCTTTTGATTACGGACAGACCGTTGACGTATATGACATAGGCGGACGCCGGCTCATGCAAGGAGTGCCGGTCGGTGAAGCCGTGTCGCTCCTGCCTTCGGGCATCTATGTGGTGCGTCATGACGGCAAGGCTGTGAAGATTGCGGTCAGATAAGCGCGTAAATCAAACAAAAAAATATGTGAGGTGTTTGCATTTACGTGATAATTTTGTAATTTTACATTATAAAAACGAAGAAAGAATAGAAGAAAGCTATGAATAAGGATTTTAGAAACTATGCCGTGCATCATCTCGGCATGAATGGATTGGCTCTTGACCAGTATACATCGGCCGCGGCATCGCAGATAACATCGTCATACATCTCTCCCACCATTATAGAAGAGCGTCAGCTCAACGTAGCCCAGATGGACGTGTTCTCACGTCTGATGATGGACCGCATCATCTTTCTGAGCACAGATGTCAATGATTACACCGCCACCGTAGTGCAGGGTCAGCTTCTGTATCTCGACTCGGTAGACCCCGGCAAGGACATCTCCATATATCTCAACTCGCCCGGCGGATCGGTGATAGCCGGTCTCGGACTCTATGACACCATGCAGCACATCAAGAGCGACGTCTCGACCATATGTATCGGCATGGCCGCATCAATGGCCGCCGTGCTCCTCGTGGCCGGCGCGCAGGGCAAGCGTCTCGCCCTTCCCCACTCGCGTGTAATGATACACCAGCCTCTTGGCGGAGTGCAGGGTCAGGCTTCCGATATCGAAATCACAGCCCGCGAGATACTCAAATATAAGGCGGAGCTTTACAAAATCATAGCCGACCACTCAGGCATGTCGCTTGACCGTATCGAGGCCGACGCCGACCGCGATTACTGGATGACAGCCCAGGAGGCCAAGGACTATGGTATGATTGACAATATCCTTCTTCCCGAAAAGAAATAATCGAGAATGGCTAAAAGCAGTAATAAAAACGGCACCGGGTCGGTGAAATGCTCATTTTGCGGCAAGGAACCGTCGTTTACCGACATCCTTGTGCCGAGTCCGCTCGGCGACGCCTATATATGCAGCGATTGCGTCGACCAGATAGAAGGTCTCCTCAAGGACTATTTCAGCGATGAGGAGGCCGGCAAGGCCCGTGCCAAAGGTAAAAAGCCCCGCAAGGAGGCCGAAGCCGAAAAGGAAATACCCACCCCCAAGCAGATATGCGATTTCCTTAACCAGTATGTGATAGGCCAGGACGATGCCAAGAAGTATCTCTCTGTGGCTGTCTATAATCACTACAAGCGTCTCGCGCAGACACGCGACGACGTGGATATAGAGAAAAGCAATATCATAATGGTTGGTCCGACCGGTACAGGCAAGACGCTTCTGGCCAAGACGATAGCCCGACAGCTCGATGTGCCGTTCGCTATAGTAGACGCCACGGTGCTCACCGAGGCCGGCTATGTAGGCGAGGATATAGAGAGTCTGCTCGTGCGTCTGCTTCAGGCTGCCGACTATGACGTGGCCAAGGCCGAGCGCGGCATCGTGTTTATCGACGAAATTGATAAGATAGCCCGCAAGGGTGACAACCCCTCCATCACGCGCGACGTCTCGGGCGAAGGTGTGCAGCAGGGCCTTCTGAAGCTGCTTGAAGGCTCGGTGGTCAACGTTCCGCCGAATGGTGGCCGCAAGCATCCGGAGCAGAAGATGATAGCCGTCGATACAAAAAACATACTCTTCATATGCGGCGGAGCCTTTGACGGCATTGAGCGCAAGATCGCTCATCGTCTCAACACCCATGTGGTGGGATTTACCGGGCGCGCCGAAAGGTCAAAGATTGATTCGGACAACTATCTGAAATATATCGCACCGCAGGACCTCAAATCGTTCGGACTCATCCCCGAGATAATAGGCCGTCTGCCAGTGCTGGTCCATCTCGATCCGCTCGACCGCGCAGCTCTGCTCAAAGTGCTTACCGAGCCTAAGAACGCCATCATACGCCAGTATGAAAAGCTCTTTGCGATGGACGGCGTGAAGCTCACATTCGCGCCCGACACACTTGAGTTTATCGTCGACAAGGCCATAGAGTACAAGCTCGGCGCGCGAGGACTGCGCACTATTGTCGAGACCATCATGATCGACCCCATGTATGAGACCCCTTCCAACAAGGTCGACGAGCTGGTCATCACAAAAGAGTATGCCGAAGAAAAAATCAAGAAGGCCTATATAGGCTGATCTCTCCGTCTGTTTATAAAGAGGGCGTTTCATAAGCAACCTCCAAACCACTCACCTCATTTCCTATCCAATCCATGAACCACAGTCTTCAAACGGCACTGAAAGAGCATTTCGGATTTGATTCCTTCAAGGGCAATCAGGAAGCCATCATGTCCAGTCTACTCGAGGGTAAGGATGTCTTTGTCCTTATGCCCACAGGCGGTGGCAAATCGCTGTGCTACCAGCTCCCCGCACTCATGATGGAGGGCACTGCCATAGTGATATCGCCACTGATAGCCCTGATGAAGAATCAGGTCGACGCCATGCGCCATTTCAGTGCGGCAGACCATGTGGCTCATTTCCTCAACTCGTCGCTCAACCGCTCGGCCATCGACGCTGTCAAGACCGACATCAGGGCCGGACTCACCAAGTTGCTTTATGTCGCTCCCGAGTCGCTGACAAAGGAGGAGAACATAGAGTTTCTCAAGACGATAAAAATATCGTTTTATGCAGTCGACGAGGCCCATTGCATCTCGGAGTGGGGTCATGACTTCCGACCGGAATATCGCCGCATACGTCCTATAATCAATGAGATAAATGTGCGTCCGGTCATAGCTCTCACGGCCACGGCCACCCCGAAGGTGCAGCATGACATACAGAAGAACCTCGGCATGGGCGATGCCATCGTCTACAAGTCGTCGTTCAACCGTGCCAACCTCTACTATGAGGTGCGCCCCAAGACGTCAAACATTGACAAGGACATAATCAAGTTTATCAAGAGCCATCCCGGCAAGAGCGGCATCATCTACTGTCTGAGCCGCAAGCGAGTCGAGGAACTGGCCGAGATGCTCCGGGTCAACGACATCAAGGCGTTGCCCTATCATGCCGGCATGGATGCGGCCACCCGCAGTGCCAACCAGGATGCGTTTCTGCTTGAAGAGGTCGACGTGATTGTGGCCACCATAGCCTTTGGCATGGGCATCGACAAGCCCGATGTAAGGTTTGTGATTCACTATGACATGCCAAAGTCGCTCGAAGGCTATTATCAGGAGACCGGGCGAGCCGGCCGTGACGGAGGTGAAGGCCTCTGTGTGACGTTCTATTCGGCCAAAGACCTGCAGAAGATGGAAAAATTCATGCAGGGCAAGCCAGTGGCCGAGCAGGAGATAGGAAAACAGTTACTCATAGAGACTCAAAGCTATGCCGAGGCCAGTTCGTGCCGCCGGCGTTCTCTCCTCTTCTATTTTGGTGAACAATTTCACGAAGACAACTGTCAGAATTGCGACAATTGCTTAAATCCCAAGAAAAAAGTGGAAGCTAAAGAAGATTTATGCGCAGTGCTTGAGACCATCATCGCTCTCAAGGAAAAGTTTAAAGCCGATTATGTATGTGACGTTGTGCTCGGCAACGCCACCTCTATGGTCAAATCATATCAGCATGACGAACTCGATGTGTTCGGATGCGAGAAGGGCGTCGAGGAACGTCTCATCAGTGCCGTAATCCGTCAGGCCACCCTCATGGGTTATCTGGAACGGGACATCGAGAATTACGGGACACTATCGATTACGGCCAAGGGTAAGAAGTTTCTCAACTCGCCCGTGTCGTTCAAGGTGGTCGAGGACTCGGAGTTCTCAAGCGAGCCCGAGCCTGAGATGATGAAGAGCGGAGCCTCGTGTGCGGCCGATACTGAGCTTTACAGCATACTCAAGGATCTCCGCCGCAAGGTGTCCAAGCAGCTCGGTCTGCCTCCTTACGTAATATTCCAGGACCCGTCGCTCGAGGCCATGGCCACGACCTATCCCATATCAATAGAGGAGCTTCAGAACATACCCGGTGTGGGCATAGGTAAAGCCAAGAGATATGGAGCCGAGTTTGTCAAGGTAATCAAGCGTCATGTCGAGGACAACGAGATAGACCGTCCCGAGGATCTGCGTGTGCGCAGTGTGCCCGATAAAAACTCTACCAAGCTGTATATCATCACGCTCATCGACCGCAAGATCCCTCTGCCTGAGATTGCTCACTCGAAGGGCCTGGAGTTTGATGAACTGATTGATGAAATCGAGGCCATAGTCTATTCCGGTACCAAAATCAACATCAACTATTACATCAACGAAATTATTGATGAGGACTCGCAGGAGGAGCTTTTTGATTTCTTTAAAGAGTCAGAGACCGATGATCTCAACAATGCTTACAAGGAGTTTGGCTCCGATTTCACAGAGGATGAGATCCGTCTCGCACATATCAAGTTCCTGTCAGAGATGGGCAACTGATGACTCCACGCGTGTTTTAATATATAATCATAAAGTTGAGCCATGCCTTCAGTGATAGACTATAGAGATGTCACCATTCACCGCAACTCGCTTATTACTCTCAAGAATGTCAGTCTTAAAGTAAAGCAGGGTGAGTTTGTGTACATTATCGGTAAGGTCGGCAGCGGAAAGTCAAGTCTGCTCAAATCGCTGTATGCCGACGTGCCGGTAGCGGCCGGAAGCGCGCATGTGCTTGACTATGACTTGCGTTCGATACGTAGCCGAGACATACCTTATCTGCGGCGTCAGATAGGCATTGTATTTCAGGATTTCCGTCTGCTCACTGACCGCAGTGCCGAAGACAATCTGCGTTTTGTGCTTAAAGCCACAGGTTGGCGCGACAAGGCGGCTATGGACGAGCGCGTCGAGGCGGTGCTCAAAAGTGTCGGTATGACCAACAAGAGCTACAAGAAGCCGTTTGAGCTTTCGGGTGGCGAGCAGCAGCGTCTGGTCATAGCGCGCGCACTTCTCAACAATCCGCCGCTCATACTGGCTGACGAGCCTACCGGAAATCTCGATCCGGCAACGGGGGAGTCGATAGTCAGTCATCTCCACGCAATCGCGCGACAGGGGACTACAGTAATAATGGCGACACACAATATGTCGCTTGTCGAGCAATTTCCGGCCCGCACCCTCGTATGTGCCCAACGTACCATCAACGAGTAGCGGGAAAATGAGATTTAAACGTTCTTTAAGATAAAATAAAGCCAGACTTGCAAGTCTGGCTTTATTTTATCTTAAAGAACGTTTAAATACAAATATCAATAAGACTCTTAATTGTTTATATATTTGTCGCATACATTGTCAGGATAGGTGTGGGTTACATTATATAACATAATTGATAGTTTGGTGTCGTGTCAATATCATTGCCAAGATGTATATTTGCAGTGCTTGTAGCTGATAAATCCTAACATCAATAATATAGTAATGATACAAAGACTAAATTTACCTACATTATCCACATTTATTACTTGTGCGGCGACTTGTGCTTTGACCTCTTGTGCACTTGAAACTCTTGAAATCCCCGATGGGGAAAGATATACGCGCGAGTTTATAAAACAACTTGGGCCGATTGATTCGAGCCATGACTGGAATCTATCACAGCGAGTCACTCTCAAGTTTGCTTCGGCAGTGCGTAAGAATGTGGCTACTATCAATGTCTACAACAAGATGCCCGGCAGCCCAGGATGTCAGATTGCCGCCTGTATCAGACCGGACGTGGATAGCTTCAGTTTTGATTACCCGAGCACGGCTTTGTTTGCCTGGGTTGATGGCCGTGATGCTGACGGCAATGTGATATTCGGAGATTATTATAAGATTAAAGATGGACTTATCACTCTTGGAGAGATCGGGTCACGCGCAGTGACATTTCCGTCAGGAATATATACATGTGAAGACATTTCAGCCTACAAGGCATATGACGTCGAGGCTATTTTTGACAAACCTTACGGTGAATCGGACAGGACAGTCGTAGATTATAGATGGACACCGTCTGACAGATCGGTATTTGGAAACTTCTCCAATGCATATAACCATGCTTTGTGGGAGCGTTATGACTTTTCAGGCAAGACATCTTCAGATGTGTTTGCCGAAGTGGTCGAGAGTATTGAAAAAATCAATCTCACGAATGCCGAGCGTGCGGAGACAGTTGTATATAGTAAGGAAATCAATAATACAGCTAACAAGTTTGCTGAAGAAAGTTTCAATAACAATCCTTGGCCATTTCATCTTGGCAACGGTAACGGTGCTTTTCTTGTTCAGGAGACAGAAAGGGAAGATGACGAGCGCGATTTTTCAAAGCTTGACGGTAAGATTGTGTTGTGGCAGGGCATAAAGAAGTATAGCTGGTATCAGGATGGTCGAGAGCATACCGGTTACTTCTGGGATGCCGGCAGTGAGTGGGGACTTGTGCTCAACAAGGCCTACACGATGTCATACATAGTCAATCGTAAACATCTACCATATATAAGAATGTGTGTCAGGGTCTACTATTCGCTCGAGAGTGAACGTGTGCCGGCATTTGAATGGTGTGAGCCATCGACTGTCAAATGTTATGCGGCCGATGGTTCGGAGTGTGGTGAGGTTACGGACATGACTCATAGGGTGATATCTGTTGAGCCTCCAGCTTCGAGATCATGGCGTATAACCAATAACTGGCTTATCAACGGAGAGTATTTACCACTGAGCTGTTTTAAAAATGGGGAGTTGGATGTGTCACCGGCTCATGACGAGCGAACATCTGACGGGCTGTATGTATCTAAAATAATTCTCGATGGAGAGCAGATAGAAGAATTGTTTGCTATGGATAAAGCTGTCATACGTGGCCATGGGCTTGTAATTGACCGTGTGACCGTGCAGCTTCTTGATGTTGATGATACTCCGGCGATACCCGGGAAAGTATTAAAGCCGGCGGGAGAGGCTCCGCTTAACGAAGCACTGAAATTCTATGCTGTGAAGAATGATGGCCGCTATCTGGAACCCAATTTTGACGATGATTCGCCAGGTACATCTCTTCAAGAGTTGATGAATCTTGTCGGCGAGCATGGAGTGTTTAACGAAGGAGTCAACAAGAAGTCTCACTTATGCAACATGATCCGTTATAAGGACAGATTGCCGTCAATGAGCGAGGGAGTGACGTTTGAAGTAGGTGATGATGGCAGTGGAGGCAGCGAAGTGGCACTTCACTTCCTTTACGGAGCGACTGGATTCAATGATTGTTTCGGATATTTCTATTATAAGGGAGAGAGGCCTACGGGCGAAGAACTTATGAAGTTGCCAAAGTATATACTCATACATAATGCACGTCCGCAGCGTAATCTGATGGCGAGTACGGATGGCCATGCATGGTATCACCGGCCCTATCATACCGGCTTGGATGATGTGGTGAGTCAGATCGACGATGGGACGTTTGAGGGGGACGTGCCACGTATACGCCGCAGTCAGTATAAACTCGTAAATTTCGGTTATGGCGATACGCCTGACCCTATTGGGTCAACAAAATTTGAGGCTGGGACCAAAATTGGTTTCTTTATGATTCTGTCGGGTTATACAAAGTTTTGGGGCGGAAAAGATAATTATAGGAATGTGGAGGATGAAACCATACGATGGATGACATGTGACGATATGGTTGTAACGCCATCGGATATAGCATTTTCATTTCCCGAAATGAATCGTGATATTGGCCATGTGTTCTCAGTAAATCATCGTCATGATGTGTGTGGAGATGGAGATCCGGACAATCGGGGCGGTTATAAGTATCAGCCACAGGATATGGAGGATGCCGGATTTATGGCATTCACACGTTACAGCTATGGCGGTTATCCGTTGCTTAGTGTCGAGGACTGGGGTGTCAAGGGTGACCACGATATGAACGATATGATATTTTATGTAAGCGGAGTCAAAACCGATGATGTAAAGCCTGTCGGTACTCCTGTCGTGCAGCAGAGCTGGCTTCTGCTTGCTGAAGACCTAGGTGGAACGTTTGACCTTGATTTTAATGACGCCGTTATCGGGATTTCGCATGTGGCTACCAATATAGAGGCCGATGATGAAGGAGTAGGTGGTGACTCGTCTCGCGAGACAACCTATGGGCGAGTCTATCTCACGGGCCTTGCAGCCGGAGGCACATTGCCGTTGGAGGTGTTATATGACGGTCGACCGATAAGCGACTATGATATCCAGGCCAAGAATATAAAGTATTTTCACGAGTGGTTCGGACTTGATGCTCCTCGCGTCACAAATGCTATGGGATTTGATTCGGATCGAGTGCGTTCATTTCTACTGTCGGGTATACCGAGTTTTAATATAGCACCGACTGTCGGTGCGACACATTCGGCAGGTACTGCTTTGAGCCAGTTTTCGATAGTCGTTTGGCGTGACGGAGAGCGCAAGGAGTTGAGACAGTTCTGGACCGGAGGTGCGGAAGGTGTCGGTGAGATGGATCTGGCTGCACCTCAGTTACTGATTATACCGACTTCACCCGACGATATATCCTGCTGGAGGTATCCTTATGAATGTACGCCTATCTATGAGGCCTATCCTGGATTTAAAGAGTGGGTTGGAGACAAGAACAATGCTGTGGATTGGTATAAGGAGGCTAACCGTGATCAGAGAGTTAAGGTTGTCAATCATGGCTGGAATGGGTATGATAGCAAGTAGAAGGTTGTATGATTTGTCACGTATTAAGCTCTACATCGGCTAAATAAGAAAAAGTGAAACCCGGCCAATCAAGACCGGGTTTCACTTTTTCGTTTATAACAGTTGTTTAGAGGTTTTCGAGGTTTTTCTCGATTTCTTCGTCGGAGACAGTGTAGTTGATGAGGTCGCCTGAGAGGTATTTGTCATATGAAGCCATGTCGACGAGTCCGTGGCCCGAGAGGTTGAAGAGGATTACCTTTTCTTCGCCCGGCTGGAGTTTTTTGACTTCGCGTATGGTGGCTGCGATGGCGTGGCACGACTCGGGGGCCGGGATGATGCCTTCGGCGCGAGCGAAGAGACATCCGGCCTCGAATGATTCGAGCTGGTCGATGTCTACGGCTTCCATCAGTCCGTCCTTGAGCAACTGGCTTACGATTACGCCGGCACCGTGGTAGCGCAGACCTCCGGCATGGATGTTGGCCGGCTGGAAGTTATGGCCGAGCGAGAACATGGGCAGGAGCGGAGTGTAGCCGGCTTCGTCGCCAAAGTCGTAGCAGAATTTGCCCTTGGTGAGCTTGGGGCACGACGAGGGTTCGGCTGCGATAAATCTCGTGTGGTCCTTGCCCTCCTCGCCGGCAATCTTGTGGCGCATGAAGGGGAAAGAGATACCGCCGAAGTTGGAGCCGCCACCGAAGCAAGCTATCACCATGTCGGGATATTCACCGGCCATCTCCATCTGCTTTTCGGCTTCGAGGCCGATTACAGTCTGATGGAGTGTGACGTGACTCAGCACGGAGCCGAGGGTGTATTTGCAGTCGGGGGTGGTGCGTGCCAGCTCGACGGCTTCGGAGATGGCTGTGCCGAGCGAGCCCTGGCAGTTGGGGTTGACTGTGAGGATGTCCTTGCCGGCGCGGGTCGACATGGAGGGCGACGGGGTCACCTGTGCTCCGTAGGTCTGCATGATGCTGCGGCGGTAGGGTTTCTGCTCATAGGAAATTTTTACCTGATAGACGGCAGCTTCGAGTCCGAAGAGCGAGGCTGCATATGAGAGTGATGCACCCCACTGGCCCGCTCCGGTCTCGGTGGTGACGTTTTTGACGCCCTCTTTCTTGCAGTAGTAAGCCTGTGGGATGGCCGAGTTGAGCTTATGGGAACCCATAGGCGACACGCTCTCGTTTTTGAAATATATATGTGCCGATGTGCCGAGGGCTTTCTCCAGACCGTAGGCGCGCACAAGCGGGGTGGAGCGGTAATACTTGTACATCTCTCTGACCTCGTCGGGGATGGGTATCCAGCGGTCGGTCATGTTGAGCTCCTGGTCACTGCACTCGCGGGCAAAGATGGGGTAGAGGTCTTCGGCCTTCATGGGCTCGCGTGTCTGCGGGTTGAGCGGAGGCAGCGGCTTGGTTTTCATATCGGCCTGGATGTTGTACCATTCGTGTGGAATCTCGCTTTCGGGAAGGAAATATCTTTTGGGTTTTTCTTTCATTTTGAGATTAGGTTTTTGATAAAATTGGTCAAAATTACTCAGAAAATTTCTAATGACAAAGCATGATATGGTGCGATATATGTTTTTTTACTAATTTTGTGGCTGTTTTTAATGTATATTTGACAAGATGAACAATACATATAGTAAGAAAGGCATGCTGTTTGACCTCGACGGCGTGCTTGTGGACAGTGAGGGCGAATATTCAAAATTCTGGGGAGCCATGGGCGACCGTTACGGCCTGGTCTCCACTTTCGCCTCCGACATCAAGGGTACGACCATCGGAGAAATATTGCAAAATTTCCCCGAATCGGACCGCGACGGTATCCTTGCCGCGCTTCATGAGTTTGAAGCAAATATGGAGTATCCCGTCTATCCGGGAGTTATGGAGTTTCTCGGCAGGTTGAAGAAGGCCGGCATACCTTCGGCTATCGTAACGAGCAGCGACAATGTGAAGATGGATCTGCTGTTCGGCCGTCGTCCGGAGCTGCGTGAGATGGTCAATGTGGTTATCACCGGTTCGATGGTAAGCCGCAGCAAGCCTGATCCGGAGGGTTATCTCAAGGGAGCCGAGCTGATAGGTGCTCCTGTCGAGGAGTGTTGCGTGTTTGAAGACTCTCTGCAGGGACTTCAGGCCGGACGTTCGTCGGGCGCGACCGTGGTAGGCATCGCCACTACCAATTCTCGCGAAAAAGTGGCTCCGCTGGCCGACATAACTGTGGACAGGTTTGAGGAGATATTGTCGTTGGAATTGTAACAAACATAAGTATAAAATAGATGAGAGATGACTGCCGCGGCAGTCATCTCTCATCTATTTTATAGTTTTGGCGATGTGTCAGTCTGTCCTTGATCTTGACAGAGGGGTTGACTCGCGGACCGGAAGCACCGAGGCTATAGCTTCGCGGCTCTGCTCCATGAGTGCGGCGATGTCGTGTCCGTCGCAGCCGGGGTGGATTGGCTTGTGGATGGTAATCCTGATATGTCCGGGGCGGGGGAGAAACTTGAATCTCGGCAATACGTCGAAAGCACCGTCGATGGTGACCGGCACCACGGGGAGATTAAACTCCACGGCCAGTTTGTAGGCTCCCTTTTTGAAACGCCTCATATTGCCGTCCCAAGAGCGGGCTCCTTCGGGGAAGACCGTGAGCGACATGCCTCCGCGCAATTGCTTCTCGGCCTCCTGCATGGTGCGTCGAGTCGCGCTAACCGAAGAATTGTCGACAAATATCTGTCCGGCGGCTTTGCATGCCCATCCGACAAAGGGAATCTTGCGCAGGCTTTCCTTCATCATCCAGCGGAAATTGTGGCCGAGATATCCAAAAAGCGAGAATATGTCATATGCGCCCTGATGGTTGGCGACAAATACATATGATGTGTGCGGGTCGATGTTGTCGCGGCCTTTCACTTCGACCGACACAAATGCAAGCCGGCAGAATATCCTCGCCCATATGACCTCGGGATAGTAGCCCCACCAGCGTCCGTAGCCAAGGGCCGAACCGATGACTGTCATCAGGGCAATAATTATTGTAGAGACTACAATTATGGGGCAAAAGATGAAAATCTGGTAAATTCTATATAGAAGAAGCATGATATGAGGGTTGTTTGAGAGTGCAAAAGTAGCTAAAATTCGGTAAGATTAAAGAAAAATTTCTTTAAATATTGTGAGAGCCGTGGATTTGCACTATCTTTGCATTGGAAAAAGATTGTACAAAAAATATCAATTATTCAATAAATTCTAATTTTTACTCAACACTACTATGTGGTTAACATGCTCATCAATAGGACGCAAGTTTGTGATGGCACTCACAGGAGTCTGCCTTGTCCTATTTGTCACGTTTCACTGTCTGATGAATGGTGTCGCACTCTTCTGGCCTTCGGGCTATAATGCCGTGTGCGAATTTCTGGGTGCCAACTGGTATGCTCTCGTAGCATCTCTTGGCCTTGCAGCACTTTTCATCATTCACATTGTTTATGCCACCTGGCTGACGCTTCAGAATCGTCGTGCCCGTGGCGCGGACCGTTATGCAATTGCCGGCGCAGCTCCCGGCGTAGAATGGTCGTCAAAGAATATGCTTGTGCTCGGTATCGTGGTACTTGCATTTCTCGTAGTTCACCTTATCCAGTTCTGGGCCAAGATGCAGCTTGCCGAGATACTTGGCGAAGAGTATGTATACAACGGTGTTGAGGTTCATCCCGCCAACGGCATGGCCTTTATCTACATCGCCTTCTCTCAGATCTGGACTCCCATCGTTTACATCATCGGCTTTATCGCACTGTGGTTTCACATGAATCATGGATTCTGGTCAATGATGCAGACCGTAGGCTGGAACGGTGACACCTGGATGCCCCGTCTCAAGACTATCGCTGCCTGGTGGACTTCGATTGTCGTAGGTCTCTTTATCATTCAGGCTGTCGTATTCACCGTCAAGGCCAACAGTTGCTGTGACGTTACATCACTTTGCTCGGGTGAAGAGTGTGTGGTGGAAGTTGTAGACAGTTGCTGCGCTTCTGAGATAATCACTGAATAATCCTGCGGGAACTATTTTACGAACTAAAAAAATCACTACCAGATATGGCAGACATAAAGAACCTCGAGGGGATGATTGACTCCACCCCCATCATGAAGGATTATGCCGACATCGAGTCCTCAAAACTTCCTGAATATCAGATAGACTCCAAGATTCCCGAAGGACCCTTGGCTCAGAAGTGGACCAACTATAAGGCTCACCAGAAGCTCGTCAACCCCGCCAACAAGCGTAACCTTGACGTTATCGTCGTAGGTACGGGTCTGGCCGGCGCATCGGCAGCCTCGACTCTCGGCGAGCTCGGATTTAATGTGCTCAACTTCTGCATCCAGGACTCACCCCGCCGTGCTCACTCTATCGCAGCACAGGGCGGTATAAATGCAGCCAAAGACTATCAGAACGACGGTGACTCGGTGTATCGTCTCTTCTACGATACAATCAAGGGCGGTGACTTCCGCTCGCGTGAAGCCAACGTATATCGTCTGGCCGAGGTGTCAAACAACATCATCGACCAGTGTGTGGCTCAGGGTGTCCCCTTTGCACGCGAATATGGCGGCCTGCTTGCCAACCGTTCATTCGGCGGCGCACAGGTGTCACGTACATTCTATGCCAAGGGCCAGACCGGCCAGCAGCTCCTGCTCGGAGCCTATTCGTCGCTCAACCGTCAGATCAAGAAGGGTACCGTCAAGTCGTTCAACCGTCGCGAGATGCTCGACATCGTTATCATCGACGGCCGTGCCCGCGGTATCATCGTGCGCAACCTCGTGACAGGTGAGCTGGAGCGTTATGCAGCACATGCCGTAGTGCTCGCCACCGGCGGCTACGGACGCGCATTCTTCCTCTCGACCAACGCTATGGGCTGCAACGGCTCTGCCGCTGTCCAGGCTTTCAAGAAGGGTGCTTATCTTGCCAACCTCGCGTTCACTCAGATTCACCCCACATGTATCCCCGTTCACGGTGAGGACCAGTCGAAGCTCACCCTTATGAGCGAGTCGCTCCGTAACGACGGCCGTATATGGGTGCCCAAGAAAAAGGAGGATGCCGAGGCTATCCGTGCAGGCAAGAAGAAACCTACCGATATTCCCGATGAGGACCGCGACTTCTATCTCGAGCGTCGTTATCCCGCCTTCGGTAACCTTTGTCCCCGTGACATCGCCAGCCGCGCAGCCAAGGAGCGTTGCGATGCCGGCTATGGCGTAGGTACAGGCAATGCCGTATATCTCGACTTCAAGTATGCCATCGAGCGTCTTGGCGAGGATGTGGTACGCGACCGTTACGGCAACCTCTTCGACATGTATCAGATGATTTCTGATGACAACCCCTACCAGACCCCGATGATGATCTTCCCCGCCAGCCACTACACCATGGGCGGTATCTGGGTTGACTATGAGCTCCAGACTTCGGTCAAGGGTCTCTTCGCTCTGGGTGAGTGTAACTTCTCTGACCACGGTGCCAACCGTCTCGGCGCGTCGGCTCTCATGCAGGGTCTCGCCGACGGCTACTTCGTGATACCTTACACCATGCAGAACTATCTCAGCGACCAGATCAAGGTGCCTCACTTCACCACCGACACCAAGGAGTTTGACGAGGCTGAGAAGGGTGTACGCGAGCGTATTCAGAAACTCATGAACATCAAGGGTACCAAGTCGCCCGACCAGATACACAAGCGTCTCGGTCACGTGATGTGGAATCTCGTAGGCATGGGCCGTACCCTCCAGAGTCTTGTAAAGGCTCTCGACGAGGTAGAGGAGGTACGCAAGGAGTTCTACACCGATCTCCGCATCGTAGGCCGTGCCGATGATCTCAACCAGGAGCTCGAAAAGGCTCTCCGTCTCGAGGACTTCCTCGTGATAGCCAAGATGATGGCCATCGACGCCCTCAACCGCAACGAGTCGTGTGGCGCACACTTCCGCGAGGAGTATCAGTTGGCCGACGGTGAGGCTGCCCGTAACGACAAGGACTACATGTATGTGTCGTGCTGGAAATATACCGGCGAAAACGAAAAGCCCATCCTTCTCAAAGAGCCCCTCAACTACACCGAGATCAAGGTTCAGACCCGTAACTACAAGTCATAAACAATCCCCCGATTTTTTATCTGAAGCAAAATGGAACATAATATAAATGTAAACCTCAAGATTTGGCGCCAGCGTAGCCCGAAAGAACCGGGGGCGTTCAAGAACTACCGCGTGGAGAATGTATCCACCGGAAGCAGCTTCCTCGAGATGCTCGACATGCTCAACCAGCAGCTCGTGGAGAAGGGTGAGGAGCCTGTAGTGTTTGACAGCGACTGCCGCGAGGGCATCTGCGGTATGTGCTCGCTCTACATCAACGGACATCCCCACGGTCCCGTGCAGGGCATCACAACATGTCAGCTCCACATGCGTAAGTTCAACAACGAGGACACCATCACTATCGAGCCCTGGCGTTCGGCAGCTTTCCCCGTGATACGCGACCTTATGGTCAACCGTAACGCTTTTGACCAGATACAGCAGGCCGGCGGTTACGTGTCGATCAACTGCGGCGGTGCTCAGGATGCCAACTCGCTCCCCATCTCCAAGGAGGTGGCCGACGTAGCCATGGACTCAGCCACATGTATCGGTTGCGGTGCGTGTGTTGCAGCATGTAAGAACGGTTCGGCAATGCTCTTTGTCAGCGCGAAGGTAAGCCAGTTTGCACTTCTGCCCCAGGGCCAGGTGGAGCGCGCTCGTCGTGCCCGTGCCATGGTCAGCAAGATGGACGAGCTCGGTTTCGGCAACTGTACCAATACAGGCGCATGTGCTGCCGAGTGTCCCAAGAACATCTCGCTCAGCAACATCGCCCGCCTCAACCGCGAGTTCCTCAAGGCCAAGTTTGCCGACTAATCATTACATGACAGTCTATGCTTCGGACGAAGCATTAGTGAGTTTGTCTAATTACAACTCATAAGATACAGACAATCAATATATAGCCGTGTGCTTTAATATAAAGCGCGCGGCTATATTTTTGTGATATTTCAGACTGAATGATGAAATATTCAAAAAAACTATGATAAAGTATATTGTTTTTAGTCTAAACTGCCGCGTTTTGTCAGCTTCTTGTCATAACTTTGTTGTTGAAAATCAGAAACAACTATGGCCCAGTCAGAACTGTTTAAGAGATATATTTGGCTCGTAGACCTTATATATAGAAATGATGGCATTACCCGTGACGAGATTAATCGTTGCTGGTGTCGGTCATGCCTCAACACTGACGGAGAGGATGAGATACCCGAAAGAACTTTTCACCGACATAAGATTGCCATCAGGGAATTGTTTGACGTAGACATCGTATGCGACCGCCATGGCGAGAAAACTTACCATATAGCCAATCGGGAGACGCTTAGACAGGATGGTGCGAGGGATTGGTTGCTCAATACTTTTGCTGTTAACAATATCCTGTCGGAATGCACGGATTTGAAACATCGTATCCTTTTTGAACCTATGCCGTCAGGACAACATTATCTTGCGCCTGTTATCGAAGCGATGCGCGATGGCAAAGTCATAATTCTGTCGTATCAAAGCTACAGGATGGATGCGCCCGGACCGCATGAGATCGAGCCATATTGCCTGAAGATTTACAAACAAAGATGGTATCTTTTGGGCAGACGAACTGACAGAGATGTAATGCGGATTTTCGCTCTTGACCGAGTCAAGGGTATTGAGTTTACTGACAAGACTTTCGTGCTGCCGGATTCGTTTGATGCGGAGGAATATTTTAAAGATACTATTGGTATAATTGTCGAAGAGCATTGCAGACCTCAGAGAATAACGATACACGCAGTCAATGGCCAACAGAATTACATCCGTTCGCTTCCTATACATCATACGCAGCAGGAAGATGAGACTGAAATCAACGGGGCAAAATTCAGCATCTTTGCTCAGCCCAATAACGATCTTATTCATGAGTTGCTGAAATATGGTGAGGATGTCACTGTGCTTAGTCCGGAATGGCTTAAAGAAAAAATCCGACGGAAAGTAAATAACGTGAGTTCGATATAAGAGTTCAGTTATCCAATAATAAAACAATCAGCCATTTAGCATAAAACTAAATGGCTGATTTTCTTGGTATTCTCGCGAAAAATTCGTAAATTTATAGTGTCCAATTATAACATTTAC
>NZ_CAJTCF010000008.1:0-75615 GCF_910574735.1 Duncaniella muricolitica
GTCTTTCGCTAATTTTATCACCAATGCCTTGAGTGCTATCGCTGCTTACTGCTTTTTCCCAAAGAAACCGTCTATCTCTTTGGAGTTTGTGACAGATAACCAGCTAACTTTGTTCTGATTGCTTATATCGAACTCACGTTAAAGTATAGAGTTTAAAGTATAGAGTTTAAGGGCGTTTAAAGTTGAATGGTCATTTGATCTATGCATAAACTTTAACCTTTATACTCTATACTTAAACCTCACTCCCCAAGAACTGTCGCTACGATATGGCGCGGGCCACCGTGGTTGCGAAACTCACATAGATATATACCCTGCCATGTGCCTAAGTTGAGACGTCCGTCGGTGATGGGGATTGTAAGCGAAACACCGGCGATTATCGACTTGGCGTGGGCCGGCATGTCGTCCGAGCCTTCAAAAGTGTGAAGATAATAGGGCGCGTTTTCAGGCACAAGCCTGTCAAAGATAGTCTCGAGGTCAGCCCTTACATCCGGGTCGGCATTCTCGTTGATGGCAAGGGCGGCTGACGTATGTTTTATGAGCAGATTGAGTATGCCCTTGGAGGGGAGTTTGGGTAACGCCCTCATGATTTCGCCGCCTACCATATGTATGCCGCGACCATAGGGGCGCAGAGTGATTTCGGTTTGCTGTATCATATCCGTTGTCTTATTATTTTTCCTGAAGAAGTGAGCGGTATGTGGTCGAGATAGATGATGTCGTGCGGAGCGTGGTGTTGCGGCAGCAAATCCTTGAGTCTGACGAGCAATTCGGCTGTCACCTCGCGGCTGTCGGTCACTATCACAGCCTCCCGGCCCCAACGCTCGCTGGCGCGCGAGGTCACATAGGCTGTCGCTCCGACAGGGAGTATCGGAGCCATGACTCGTTCTATCTCCTCGGGATGAATTTTCACTCCGCCCGAGTTTATCACATTGTCATATCGTCCGAGCCATTCAAATTCATTTGTGCCGGAAAGGCTCACCATGTCATTGGTGATCAGCCGTCCGAACGACAGGGTCGAGCTGTCGATTACAAGACATCCGCGGCTGTCGGTCGAGAAGTCAAATCCCGGCAATCCGCGGTAAGTGTCATGCCCTATGCGTCTGAGTGCCACATGGCTACATGTCTCTGTCATGCCATAGGTGGCATAGGCGTTGAGTCCGGCAGACGTCAGGCTACGCTCTTGGCCGGGAGAGAGAGGCGCGCCGCCTATGATGATGTTTTCAGCCCTGCTGACAAAAGGCGAGTCCAACAGTCCTTCGAGTTGTGACGGCACAACGGGGATGAGCGTGCACGCGCCGTCATATGCTGAAAAGGGCCGGGAGGATGGCGGTTCGGTTATAAGCCGGCATCCCGCCTCGATGGCCCGTACAATCTGCATTTTGCCCGCTATATAGTCAGGCGAAAGCGGGAGCAGGAGTGTCGAACCGGCATTCAGGCCGAAAAACTCTATGGTGGCTCGAGCTGATGCCCTCATGTCGTTCTTGTCAAGGTCTATCTCTTTAGGCGCGCCTGTCGAGCCTGAGGTGTGAGCCTTAATGTATTGACTGTCGTCATACCATTGGGCAATAAACTCTCTCGCTGCGGTAGTGAGTATGCTGTCGGATGTTATCATATCTTTCCCCAGTCTTTCTCTGTGTCATATCGCAGCCTGTCGCCCGAGAGAACGAGGGGTGACGCTATGTTGTTGTGATACAGTTGTCCCGTACCCAGTCCCTGGGGCATTACAGTGTCATGGGCCGACACCCATTGGGCTATGGCATTGAGGCCGATATTTGACTCAAGGGCCGATGTAGCCCACCATCCGATGCCGCGTTCGGCGGCCAGGTCGATCCAGGCGTCCGAAGCCTCGAACCCTCCGGTAAGAGTCGGTTTGAGTATTATATAATCGGGCTTCACCGAGTCGAGCATGCGGCGTCGCGAGTCATTGTCGTTAATACCTATCAGCTCCTCGTCAAGAGCTATGGCTATCGGACTGTCGGCACATATGCGCGCCATCTCATCCCATTGGCCCTGACGTACAGGCTGCTCGATGGAGTGGATGCCTATCTTGGCGAGCCGGTCGAGCCGGCCGAGAGCTTCGTCGGGCCTGAAAGCCCCGTTGGCATCGAGCCGTATCTCTATGTCGGGCGCGAGCGAACGCAGATAGGCGAGCAGTTCCAGTTCCTGGCCGAAGTCGATGCCTCCGATTTTTACCTTTATGCATCCGAATCCCTCGGCAAGTTTTGTCTCGATGCGGCTACGCATCGTCTCGCGGTCGCCCATCCATATCAGGCCGTTTATCGTAATAGCCCCCCGGCCATTGCTCCACGGTGTGTCAAACAGCCGATGCACACCGCCTCCGGCAAGGTCACGCAGGGCGGTCTCCACTCCGAAGCGTATGGAGGGATATTCGGCCAGGCCGTCGGTTGATGAGGTGTACAGGTCTATATCGGAGCATACACGGGTCAGCATGCTTTCATAATCAGGGCGGTCGTCATAACTGAGGCCGCGAAACAGTCCGGCCTCACCGATGCCCGTCACCTCGGGCGACTGCTCGTCCCACACCTTTATATAATAGGTGTCCTTGAATGTGAGACTGTCGCGCGAGGTGATGGCGGTGAAGCGGAAGTCGAGCCGATGTTTATGCCACGAGGCTTTCATCAGCCGGGAAATTTCGGGAACTGGTCAAAGTCGGGGGTACGTTTCTCAAGAAATGCGTTTTTGCCCTCCTGAGCCTCGGCCATGAGGTAATACATGAGAGTGGCATCGCCGGCAAACTCCATCATGCCGCGCTGGCCGTCAAGTTCGGCGTTGAGAGCCCGTTTGATCATGCGTATAGCCATCGGAGAACGGCTGAGTATTGTCTCGCACCATTCCACAGTCTCATCCTCGAGGCGGTCAAAGGGCACCACCTTGTTGACCATTCCCATCTCTTCGGCTTCCTTGGCCGTGTATTGACGGCAGAGAAACCATATCTCGCGGGCTTTCTTCTGACCCACGCAGCGGGCAAGATAGCTCGAACCGAAACCGGCGTCAAAACTTCCTACCTTGGGGCCGGTCTGTCCGAAGCGGGCGTTGTCAGAGGCTATGGTCAGGTCACACACCACATGAAGCACGTGGCCGCCGCCTATGGCATAGCCGTTGACCATGGCTATCACCGGTTTGGGTATGGAACGTATGGCTTTGTGGAGGTCGAGCACATTGAGGCGAGGCACACCGTTGTCGTCGATATATCCGCCGATGCCCTTTACTTTCTGGTCACCGCCCGAGCAGAAGGCCTTGTCGCCTGCGCCGGTGAGAATTATCACGCCTATGTCGCTCGCCTCACGGCAATAGGCCATGGCGTCGAGCATCTCGAAGTTGGTGTGGGGGCGGAAGGCATTGTACACCTCCGGACGGTTGATGGTGATTTTGGCTATCTTGCCATAACGTTCAAAAAGTATGTCGTCATACTCCTTTATCTTGGTCCATACTCTTTTCATAAGTGATGTGTTATGATTGTGACATGCAAAATTACACAAAAATGAAGTATGTCGTGACATCATGCCAATAATATTTCGGCTGTATGTCGAAATGGAGCATGTATCTCATGATGCTAATGTGATTGTTGTGAAATAATGGTCATAATGTAGGTAAAATTATGCAATTTTTCGTGTCGCATTTGTTTGGCCTTGAAATAATAGGTAGATTTGTGATGTCTATAGGCAATTTAAGATAATAAACTTAAAAAAGTCATGAAACGATTCTTATTATCGGCATTGGTCGCACTTGGTGTGGTAAGTGCGAGTGCTCAAAGTTATCTGGTTGACAATCCTGCCAATCGGGCTTATTTCGGTATCCGTGTGGGTGGAGAAGTCACTTGCCCCGGTAAAATAACAGGGGGCCCTGTCGGAATCAAATTTTTCAATAATGGCGGCGGTGTCGAGTTTGGAGGAATATATAATATCCCCGTTGTGGCCAATTTTTACGTTGAGCCGGGCCTGAAATTGTATTATAATACATATTCGGTCAATAAAGACTGGGTGGATTTGTTTCAGGACGATATTGTACTGGATGGAGTCTCAGTCCGCAAGTTCGGTATGCGTGTCCCTGTTATGGCCGGTTATCACTTTGATTTCACTCGGGATGTGCGTCTGCATCTGTTTACCGGCCCCGAACTTGAAGTGGGCTTTTCCGGCAAGGAGCACATCAGCGGGAAAAATATCGATATGTCAAACAGTATCTATGGTGATGACGGTGATATGAATCGTGTGGATGTGCTTTGGGGCGCGGGAGTAGGATTGGCTTATGACCACTTCTATTTCGGTGTGTCAGGCTCATTTGGCTTGTGTAACATGTATAATGATTCATCCGTGAAATTTCATGAAAACAGAGTGACATTCTCTCTGGGATATAATTTCTGAAATTTTTGAAAAAACATCAGCCGTAATTTGCACGTGCCGGGGAAAAGTTGTAACTTTGCGCCCGAATTCTAATACAAATCACTTTAATGGCAACAAAAATCAGACTGCAACGTCATGGTCGTAAGAACTATGCGTTCTATCCAATTGTTATCGCCGATAGCAGGGCACCACGAGATGGTAAATTTATTGAAAGGATAGGTTCTTATAATCCGAACACTAATCCTGCTACAGTAACTTTGAACTTCGAGCGTGCTTTGTATTGGGTTAACGTCGGTGCACAGCCTACTGACACCGTTCGTACTATCCTCTCCAACGAGGGCGTCCTCCTGATGAAGCATCTTCAGGGTGGCGTGAAGAAAGGCGCATTTGACGAAGTTGAGGCACAGCGTCGTTTCGAGGCCTGGAAGGCTCAGAAACAGCAGGTGGCCGACAAGTTCCGCGCAACTCTCGCCGATAAGAAGGAGCTTGACGCAAAGGCTCGTCTTGAGGCTGAGCAGGCCAAGAACCAGGCTAAGGCCGAGGAAGTAGCCAAGAAGAAGGCAGAACTCGCTGCCGCCGCCGCTGAGGCAGAGGCTGCTGCTAACGCTGAGGAAGCTCCCGCCGAGGCAGAGGCTCCCGCCGCAGAATAAGCCTTACAGCTTACATTTCAAACAAAATCTCGAGGATGGACTGCATATATCATGCCGCCCATCCTTGATGTTTTTTTACAACATCAATATCATGAGACCGACCACACTCTTCTTCTCAATTGCAATGGCCTTGACTACAATGCCGCTGCATTCACAGGATTTCGATAAACATTTTGCCGACTCCACCCTGCGGCTCGACTACATATTCGGAGGCAAAGCCGGGCCGGATGCCGGTTGTACTTTGCTGCTTGACCGCGCGAGCCGGAGCCAAGGCTGGGCCGGACGCCGCCACAACCTTTCGGCTATGCCGCTTCGAGGCAACGGACGCATCGTCATGACCGACGCCGTGACGGCTGATACGCTCTATGTGACATCGTTCTCCACTCTGTTTCAGGAATGGTATTCCACGCCCGAAGCCACGCGCACGGCCAGGGCTTTTGAGAATACGTTTCTCGTGCCTGTTCCCAAGAGGGCTGCAAATGTCAGTGTGGAACTGTGGGGCGTGGACGGAAACGTCGTGGGCTCCATGACCCATACGGTCGAGCCGTCCGACATACTGATCGCCGACATGTCGGGAGTCGTCTCCAACCCTCACCGCTATATACATAAAGGTGGTGAGCCGTCGCGCGCCATAGACGTGGCTATTCTTGCCGAGGGTTATACCGCAGCCGAGGCCGAGAAGTTTTACAGGGATGCCGAGACGGCAGTCAAGGCCATACTCTCACATGAGCCGTTCAGTGAGCGGGCCGATGATTTCAACTTTGTGGCCGTTGCGGCTCCGTCGGCCGACAGCGGAGTGAGTGTGCCGCGTCTCGGCGAGTGGAAATCCACAGCCGTAGGCTCCAATTTCAGCACATTTTATGCCGACCGCTATCTGACCACAGGCAATGTCAGACGCATACACGATGCCCTTGCCGGCATACCCTACGAGCATGTCGTGATTCTTGCCAACACAAATGAATATGGCGGCGGAGGCATCTATAATTTCTACACTCTCACCACGGCCGGACATTCTAATTTCAAGCCGGTTGTGGTCCATGAGTTCGGTCACAGCTTCGGAGGGCTCGGCGATGAGTATTTTTACGAGGGCGACGATATGTCAGACCCCATATACATTGCAGGAGTCGAGCCATGGGAACCCAATCTCACCACTCTCACCGACTTCGCGTCAAAATGGCAGGATTTGCTCGCACCGTCCACACCTGTGCCCACGCCTGTGGCGGATGCCGCCCGATATCCGGTCGGAGTGTATGAAGGGGGCGGCTATCAGTTCAAGGGAGTCTACCGTCCCGCCGACGACTGCCGCATGCGCACCAACACAGCCCCGACCTTCTGTCCCGCCTGTACCCGCGCCATCGACCGCCTCATCGATTTCTATGTCAAGTAGTATGTGTCAGTAAACTTTCGGATTGAAAAACGTATAGTTTTTAGTCTTGGTAGTAGTTTTTACCACAGAATTTTGCTAATTTTGCGGTGCTTTTTAGCACCCTTTATGTGGAGGGTTTAACCTTTTAAGTAAATTCATCTCATCATGGCCAAGAGATTTAAAGAATATTCAGGGCTGAATCTGCCCGAAATCAACAATTGTGTGCTCGGAATGTGGAGCGACGAAAATGTGTTTCACCGCACCATGTCGGAGCGTGAGGGATGTCCCTCGTTTGTGTTTTTCGAGGGTCCGCCCTCAGCCAACGGCCGTCCCGGCATCCACCATGTGCTTGCACGTACCATCAAGGACATTTTCTGCCGTTACAAGACCATGCAGGGCTTCCAGGTCAAGCGCAAAGCCGGCTGGGACACCCACGGTCTGCCCGTAGAACTTGGAGTGGAGAAAAACCTCGGCATAACCAAGGAGGATATAGGCAAGAAGATTTCGGTCGACGAATATAACGCCGCTTGTCGTCGTGAGGTGATGAAGTTTACGGGCGAGTGGGAAGACCTTACTTCGCGTATGGGCTACTGGGTGGACATGCCCAACGCCTATATCACCTATGACAACCGCTACATCGAGACCGTGTGGTGGCTTCTCGGCGAGCTTTACAAGAAAGGTTATCTCTACAAAGGCTACACCATCCAGCCCTATTCGCCCGCAGCCGGCACAGGTCTGAGTTCTCACGAGCTCAACCAGCCCGGATGTTACCGCGATGTAAAGGACACCACGTGTGTGGCTCAGTTTAAGGTGGTCGACAATGATTCGCCCGCTCTGTCACCCTATCGAGAAATCCTTTTCAAGTGGGGCACACCCTACTTCCTGGCCTGGACCACAACTCCATGGACACTTCCCTCCAACACCGCGCTTGCCGTGGGTCCGGAGATACAGTATAATATCGTACGCACCTACAATCCCTATTCGGGCAAACCTATCACGGTAGTGGTGGCCGACGCCCTCATGGCCTCGCTTTTCAATCCCAAGGCCACATCGCTCCCCATGGACGGCTATGTCAAGGGCGACAAGCTCGTGCCCTATGAAGTGGCCGCACAGGTCAAGGGTCTTGACCTCGTGGGCATCGACTATGAGCAGCTCCTCCCGTGGGTCAATCCGGGCGAGGGTGCGTTTCGCGTCATCCCCGGTGACTATGTAACGACCGACGACGGTACGGGCATCGTACATATAGCCGGCACATTCGGTGCCGACGACCTTCGTGTGTCAAAGCAGAGCGGTGTGCCGCCGCTCCATCTCATAGACCGCGACGGCAACATCCGTCCGATGGTCGACATGTCGGGACGTTTCTATCTGCTCAGCGACCTCGACCCCAAGTTTGTCGAGGAGATGGTTGATGTCGAGGCCTACACACCCTGGCAGGGACAGTATGTCAAGAATGCCTACGACCCCGATGCCGCTCCCGACGCCGAGACTCTCGACGTGAAGATATGCATGGAGCTCAAGGCCACCGACAAGGTGTTTAAGATAGAGAAGCACACCCACAACTATCCCCACTGCTGGCGCACCGACAAGCCGGTGCTCTACTATCCGCTCGACAGTTGGTTTATCAAGACCACAGCCGTGCGCGAGCGTCTGATGGAGCTCAACGAGGGTATCAACTGGAAGCCCGCGTCGACCGGTTCGGGCCGATTTGGCAAGTGGCTTGAGAATCTTCAGGACTGGAATCTCTCTCGCAGCCGTTACTGGGGCACTCCGCTCCCCATATGGCGCACCGAGGATGGCTCGGAAGAGCTGTGCATATCATCGGTCGAGCAGCTTTGCGCCGAGATGGACCGTGCCGTCGAGGCCGGACTCATGAAGGAGAATCTCTATCGCAAGGCCGGATTTGTACCCGGTGATTACTCCAAGGAGAATTATGACCGCATAGACCTCCATCGTCCCTATGTCGATGACATCATTTTGCTCTCGTCCACCGGAAAACCGATGTATCGCGAGAAAGACCTCATCGACGTGTGGTTTGACTCCGGCTCCATGCCTTATGCACAGATACACTATCCGTTTGAAAACAAGGAGGCGTTTGACAACCGCGAGGTATATCCTGCCGATTTCATCGCCGAGGGTGTCGACCAGACCCGCGGATGGTTCTTTACGCTCCACGCCATCGCCGGCATGCTATTTGACTCGGTGGCCTACAAGGCCGTTGTGTCAAACGGTCTTGTGCTCGATAAGTTTGGCAACAAGATGTCAAAGCGTCTGGGTAACGCTGTCGACCCCTTCGGTCAGATAGAGAAGTTCGGAGCCGACCCGGTGCGCTGGTACATGATTTCCAACTCCTCGCCATGGGATAACCTCAAATATGACGAGAACGGTGTGGCCGAGACTTCGCGCAAGTTCTTCTCCACATTATATAATACATACGGATTCTTCGCTCTCTATGCCAACCTCGACGGCTTCGACCCCTCGGCTCAGGCTATCCCCGTGAGCGAGCGTCCCGAGATAGACCGCTGGGTGCTCTCGCTGCTCAACACCCTCGTGGGTGACGTCACCGAGGCACTCGACGATTACGAGCCCACCCGTGCGGCACGTGCTGTCTCGGAGTTTGTCGACTCGCTCTCCAACTGGTATGTGCGTCTCAACCGCAAACGTTTCTGGAATGGTGACACCGCAGCCTATCAGACACTCTATCACTGTCTCGAGACAGTGTCGCGCCTCATAGCACCCTTCGCTCCGTTCTATGCCGACGAGCTCTATCGCGCGCTGACCGGATCGGACGTGTCGGTCCACCTCGCCTCGTTCCCCGCTGTCGACGTCTCGCTTTCCGCTCCCGAGCTTGAGAAGCGTCAGCGTCTGGCCCAGGACATTGTGTCGATGTCACTTGCCCTCCGACGCAAAGTCAACATCAAGGTGCGTCAGCCGCTGAGCACCCTTATGGTGCCCGCTCTCGATGCCGACATGCGTTCGATGCTCGAGGCCATCTCGGGTCTGGTCAAGGATGAAATCAATGTCAAGGACCTCAAGATAGTGTCGGGCGACGAGAATATCATCGTCAAGAGCGCGCGTCCCGACTTCAAGAAGCTCGGCCCGAAGCATGGCAAGAACATGAAGGCCGTGGCCGAGGCCATCAAGAACCTTGATCACGCCGGAGTGGCCGCTCTCGAAGCCGACGGATATATCAATCTTTCGATCAACGGTGTCGAGACTCGTGTCGATGCCTGTGACGTGGATATAATCTCGGAGGATATCCCCGGATGGCTTGTGGCCAACAACGGCCCCGTGACTATCGCGCTCGATGTCACCGTTACTCCCGAGCTTAAGCGCGAGGGTATAGCACGCGAGATTGTCAACCGTGTGCAGAACATCCGCAAGCAGAGCGGCTTTGAGGTCACCGACCGCATCAGCCTCGTATTCTCATCGTCAGAGGCTACCGATGAGGCCATACGCGAACATGCCGACTACATCT
Source organism: Duncaniella muricolitica (assembly GCF_910574735.1). Classification (NCBI taxonomy): domain Bacteria; kingdom Pseudomonadati; phylum Bacteroidota; class Bacteroidia; order Bacteroidales; family Muribaculaceae; genus Duncaniella; species Duncaniella muricolitica. Next base: position 9,850 of record NZ_CAJTCF010000008.1, read on the forward strand.
CGCGTCAGGTGCTTGCCAACTCGCTCGACATCGCCACTGTCGACCCTGAAGCCGAGGGCGTGAGTCAACTTGATATAGATGACGTGAACATTTACGTTAAAATTTCGTTAAACAAATAAAACGTTAACATTACGAACAGAATCAACATTTCCACTGCCTAATACACATCCACTATGAGCGAGAAGAAGCGTTACAGTGATGAGGAGCTTCAGGAATTTAAAGCCCTGATCCTTGAAAAACTCACCAAGGCTCAGAAGGAGTATGACTCCCTCCGCGCCAACATCAACAACACCGACGGCAACGACATAGCCGACACTTCGCCCACATTCAAGGTGCTTGAAGAGGGGGCGACAACCCTCTCCAAAGAGGAGGCCGGCCAGCTTGCCACGCGTCAGCTTAAATTCATACAGCATCTGCAGAACGCGCTTATACGCATCGAGAACAAGACGTATGGTGTATGTTGCGAGACCGGCGAACTTATCCCCAAGGAGCGTCTCCGCGCTGTGCCGCATGCCACTCGCAGTGTCGAGGCAAAGAATATGCAGAAAAAATAATTATGCGTTCAAGAGGCACTTTAGTTGCTATAATAATTGTCATTACGGTAATCCTCGACCAGATATTGAAGGTGTGGGTCAAAACCTCCTTCTATCTGGGCGAGGATATGCCCATTCTCTCGTGGTTTCATCTGCTGTTTATCGAAAACAACGGCATGGCTTTCGGCATGACCATCGGGAGCAAGCTCGCGCTTACACTGTTTCGCATAGTGGCCGTGTCGGCCCTCATATGGTACATCTGCAAGATTTACCGTATCGCCAGAGTGCCGGCGGGTTATCTTGTGTGTCTTGCCCTGATAACTGCCGGGGCAGCGGGCAATATATTTGACTGTGTGTTTTACGGTCTGATATTTGACAATCCTTATCCGCCCGAGGTGGCTACGCTCTTCCCTGCGGGGGACGGTTATGCTCCGGTATTTATGGGCAAGGTGGTCGATATGCTCTATTTCCCGCTGTTCTCGTTCTTCTGGCCCAAGTGGGTGCCGTTTGTCGGGGGCGAATACTTCCTGTTTTTTCAGCCGGTGTTCAATCTGGCCGATGCAGCCATCTCGTGTGGCATAGTGGCGTTGCTCATCTTCTATCACCGCTACGTGTTGTCACCTTCGGCTCTGAGAGAACTGACGAGCGAAAGCAACAATTGAAAAACTACAGTAAATAAATTTTTTGAAATCCATCACCGGTCTCTATCCGTCATTTCAGTCAACCAGTCATGCGTAACATCCTATTGATAGCCGCGGCCCTGATAGTGCTTGCCGCTTGCAGCCGCACTCCGGGCTATGTGATACCCGAGGAGCGTATGGCGAGTCTTATGGCGGACATATATCTGGGGGATGCCGTGGTCGAAAATGATGCCAAGTCATTTGCCGGCGATTCGCTGCGCAAGGTGTTGTTGCAGTCGATTTATGCCAAGCACGGCGTGACGCGCGAGCAGGTCGACACTTCGCTCTATTGGTATGGCCACAATATCCAGAAATATATGGAGATGAGCCGGCGCACGGAGGAGATGCTCCAGGCGCGTATCGACGAGGCCGAGCGTGCCGGCGGCAAAGCTGAGAAGGCTCCGCGGCGCACGAGTCTCGACGGCGATTCGGTCAATATATGGACCGGCCTTGTATCGCGTCGAAATTCACGCGAGCTTGTGTCGGATTTTATATCCTTCAATGTCTCTACTGATAAAAACTGGGAGCGTGGCGACCGCTATACTCTGTCGGTCAAGGGCCTCAATACTCATCGCCCCGTGACTCTCAACATGGCTGTGGATTATAATGACGGCACTACCGAATACAGGTGGTTTACCGGACCGGCCGAGGGTATGAACCGTCTGCTGCTTGTGCTTGACTCGGCCAAGGTGGCCTCAACTCTTTACGGTACCATTCATTATGCACCTGCTCCGGGCGAGGTGTCATATCTCGATTCCATAACCCTTGTGCGTACACGCGGACGCAATGACAATGTCCGTGCCCGTGAAGGCCAGAAGACTGTGCGCAACCGATAGACTGAATGGCATAAGAGACCATTAAAAATAATATTATGCGACAGTCGGTAAGATGTCATGCGGTCATAACTCCTGATGGAGTGTGTGGAAATGCTGTCATATCATATGACGGACCGCAACTGCCGCCGCATGGCATGGCATTGACTGTCATGCCCGACAATATTTCGGTAATGCCGTTTACGGGCGAAATACATTCGACCGTCGATTATAACGGCATAGCCGTAGTTGGTGACATGCCGGGCATTTCCGACTTGTCGTTGACAGTCGATACACTTCCGTCGGTCGTCGACAGGATAAAATCATCGCTACGGCCGCCGCTAACGACCATTCATTTCATACCTTTGGGGTAGAATGAAAGTGAGGTGTCATAAATACATTTCTTTCTTTTTTATTTTTTGCATCATCGCCTTACCCTCTGAGTCGTCGGGCTATTTTTCGGTGTAGCTCGGCCTGGGCGGTATCGCCTATGTCGTCATATATGTCGGCAAGAGTGGTGTGCAGGCGATATTGAAGCCGGCGCGGATACTCCTCGTCGTCGTTTTTGATAATGTCAAGAGCGAGCATGCATCGGTCGAACGCGTTGTGCGTGTCATTGAGATGCATGTAACATTCAGCCATCTCGATTATGGCTTCAAGTGACAGCGGCGACTCTTCGAGCAGAGTCCTGTAATCGGCCACAGCCTTGTCATACTCCTCAAGCATGATATGTGCTTTGGCCCGTCCGAGCAGTGCAGGCGCAAGGGTGGGGGAGAGTGTCAGAGCCTTGTCATAGTTGGCTATGGCCGGGAGAGGAAGGTCGTCCTGCATGCAGTCGTCACCTAGCGACACGTATTCGCACGCCATGTCGGCAAACCGCAGGCTATCGGTCCGGATGCGGTCTTCAAGCAGATCAATACGCTCTCGCATGTGTGTGACCACAGAAAGTTTACGTCGGGCAAAACGCATCAGCAATTGATTGTCAAGTATTGGACGGCTGCGCATACCTTCGATTAACATGTCGAAGGCCTCGGCAAGTTCGCCCCTGTCGGCATGAATGCGGGCTTTGTCATAGCAACTGTCGGCACGGGCTTTCTCGAGGGCGTCGTCAATGAGCGACTGGTCGTTGAACGAGCGGGCGAAGTGTGTCACCGACGGATTGACAAAGATGTCGCGGTCGGCTATGGTCGAGGCGAGCGTCATGCCCTCGAAACTGCGGCAACGCGACAGTGCCACATAGGTCTGTCCGCCGGCAAAGGCTCCGTGTCCCAGGTCGATGATGGCGTTGTTGAATGTCAGTCCCTGGCTCTTGTGGACTGTGAGTGCCCAGGCCAGTTTTACCGGATATTGTGTGAAGCTGCCGAGCACGGTCTCGTCAATCTTTTTGGTCTTGGGGTTGAGGGTGTATTTGATATTGTTCCACACCTCTTGTTTGAGCCGATGTGTCGCTCCCGACTCGAGGGTTACTTCAAGCAGATCGGCAGCCACGGCCGATACACGTCCTACTGTGCCGTTGACCCAGCGGTGGTCGGGATCATTTTTGATAAACACCACCTGCGCACCCTCTTTGAGCGAGAGGTCGAGGTCGGTGGGCAGAGAGTTTTCGGGAAAATCACCCTTGATGATGCCGTGAAATTCAAACGCCGGTTTGCTGATGGCGTTGAGATGGGCCTCATTGATATGGTCGACCATGTCGCGCCTCGCCGCGAGTGTCATGGAGAAGTCTTTGGCCGCCTTCTTGCCGGGGGTAGGTATGACGGACACGCGGGTGTTTAGGCGGGCTATGTCCTGAGGTGTGGAGATGCCGGCGCGTATGCGGTCGAGCAGAGCTATGAACTCCGGGTCGTTCTGACGGTAGACCTTGCGCAGTTCGATGGGCACAATCCTGATACGTGAGAAAGCGTGAGCACCGAAAAAGTAGAAGTTGCGGTAATAGGGGCGCAGTATATCGCGCATGTCGCCTGTCACCACCGGCTCGAGTTGAAACACGTCTCCTACGAGCAACAGTTGCTTGCCTCCGAATGGCTGACGCTCATTGCGGGTGTAGAAGCGCAGCAGTTTGTCGATGAAATCTATTATGTCGGCCCTTACCATCGAAATCTCGTCGATGATTATGAGCTCGAGTTTACGTATGAGTTTGATGAGAACCGCCGGATATTTCATGCGTTCGGCCAGGCATTTGCGGTCAAAGTCGGGGTCTTCGGGCGTGATAGGCTTGAACGGTATTCTGAAAAACGAGTGGAGTGTCTGGCCACCGGCATTGACAGCCGCTATGCCGGTCGGAGCGAGCACTACGTATGGTTTGTGGGTATGGCGTGTGATGTAGCGCAGAAACGTCGATTTGCCTGTGCCTGCCTTGCCGGTCAGAAATACTGATTGGCTGGTATATTGCAACAATTCCCAAGCTCTCTGAAACTCGGGATTGTCAAGGTCAATCACCTCCTCCGTGTCGTTGTGACGCGAAGGAGGTGAGGAGGTCTTTTTGCGGGCCATTTATTGTAATGGGTATGGTGCTGAGTGTGATTAGAAACGGAATCCTAATGTGAGTACTATCTGGCTGTTGTTGTCGGAAAGCTCTGCCTTGGGGGCTTGTACGAGCAGATGGTCGCCTATCGACTCGTTGTAGTCGTTGAAGGCATGATAGTCACTCTTGCGGTGGCGATATACATAGGCCATGTCGGCATAGAAATTCTTGTATCTGTAGCCGAGTCCGCAGGTAATATAATTGGTGGAACGGTCCAGAGTGTATGACGGTTGTGTCTCGTAGTCATAGGGGCCTGAGGTGTAGATATAGTTGGCTTGGCTGCCTGTGGGGTCGAGAATCTCGCTCTTGACGGGGCTTGACTCGTAGCTGTAGCCGGCGCGTATGCTCCACTGGGGAGTGAGGCGGTATTCAGCACCGAGACGCAATATGTTGGTCGACTGATAATAGGTCTTGATGTCACCGTTCACATCATCGAAAGAATATCCGTCCCAGTCCTTGACCTTCATGTCGCCATATGCGCGGTATTCATAGTCGGCACTGATGATGGCACGTCCGCCGATTACACCGGCAGCACCCACCATGAACCGCCAGGGCGACCGGAGCTTCCAGTCAAAGTTGGCGAGATCGGTGCTGTAAGAGCCGTCGTAAGCCTCGTTTTGATAGTCGGGCGAAGACATATAAAATTCGGTGAAGCCCTGGCCTTCGTATGAAAGATTGTAGTAGGTAGGGGTGTGTATGGCTACACCTATACGCAACTCATTGATAGGCTTGACGATGACGCCGGCCTTGAAGTTGAAGCCGCTGCCCCAGATGTGTTTGTAATTGCTCAGAGTGAAAGGAGAGGCATTGCCTGTGGTGTATGTGTCGGCATTGGCGTCGGGCACATTGGCGTTGCTGAGATTTTCGGAATAATAGGCATACTGTTTGAAATCGAGGTCAGTAATGCCGAAACCAACGCCCCAATAGAGCACATTCATGACATTGCCGCCAAAGTTGATTGAATACTCGTCAATGTGGCCTTTCTCTTCGATATCATATATGGCGTTGCCTGACGAGCCGTTGTTGCCTCCCGGCATGTCGTTGTATTTGAACAGACCTACATATTCGGTATTGTTGGGGTCGACCGATGCCGGATTGATGCCGTAAGAGTTATACATCAGGATGCTTGACCACGGAGCAGACGAACTGAGATAAGGATTATAGTCCTTTGTTTCAGCCAGTGTGCCGGGCGTGAATCCGTCAAGCGAAGTAAAGTCGGCCACCATATTGGTATAGGATGTGCCGATGTTGCTGAGTATGTCGCCATATCGGCGGTCAAACGAAGCCACGCGCGAGTAGCTTACACCCCAGTTGAAGAATGGCATTGTCTCGCTGCCGGTATTGACAGCTCCGATATATCCGAAGTTGTTGACGTTAAACTTTGTCTGGCTTGTTTTTAAGTCCGAACCGCCGTTGCTCGATGTGATTGACTGCGGTTCGAGGTCAAGTGTGAGCGAAAGGTCGCTGCTGCGGTAGAGGCCTATACCGCCGGGATTCTGGTTGAGAGTGGAGATGTCACCTCCAAGAGCGGTGAACGCTCCGCCCATTGACATAAACCGGGCTGTGCCGCGCAGGTCGCCTCCACGTGAGATAGAGTATGCGTCGACTGCCGACTGGGCCATCATCGTCCCTGCCGAGAGGCTGAGGCTGAGAGCTATAAGTAGGGTCTTGTTCATAAACGTCAAGTTGAATGGATGAGTATGCTATGTTAATAACAAGTCGATTGTGAGAGTGGTTTAAAAAAGTAATAAAAAAGTTAAGATAATACCTAAAGACTTGAGCCGTTACATATTTCTTTGAGCTATTATCTTAACTTTGTTGACTTTATAATTTTATAAGACCGTTGGTAAACGTATCAGTGACGGCCACGGCCACCGCCGCCTGTGCGTGCTCCGCCGCTTGAACGGCCGCCGCCAAACGAGCCGCCGCCTGTGCCCCATGAGCTGCCGCGTGAGGGTGAACTCTGATTGTATGAGCCTGAGCCGTAACCTGAGCCGCGACCTCCGTTTGTATTGCTCGGATAGTTGTAATTACCGTTGTTGGTATTTGAGGGACGGGTTGTCACCGAGCCGTCACCACGTGTGGGGCGACGATTGGTCGAATTTACGCCCGGACGGTTGCTTGTGCCGGTCGACGGTCGGCCGTTTACGCCTGAAGGACGTGTGTAGCCGTTGGTGCCGGGACGTCCGCCGTTAGTAAGGCCGGGGCGTCCGCTGGTGCCGATGGCTCCTGTCGGTCGACGGTTGAAGGAAGAGCCCGGACGTACTCCGGGGCGATGAGTGGGTCGGTTGCCGCCCCATGACGGACCACCCCATATCGGGCCGCTCCAGCCCCAAGACGGACCCCAGCCCCACGATGGGCCCCATGCAGGTCCCCATGCCCAGCTCGGTCCCCAACCCCAGGAAGGTCCCCAGCCCCATGACCAATAGGGGTCATACCAACTGTTCCAATACCAGGGTGAATTCCATCGCCAGTTGAAGGCCCAGCTCGGGCCATACCATGCGAAATCGGGGTAGAAATAATCATAGCCCCAGTAGCCCGAGGGTGTGTTGACATAGACGTTGACACGCTCCGGCTCCATGTAGTAGATGTTTACCAACTCCTGATCGCCTGAGCCGGATACAATCTCGGGATTGTAGAACTGCTCGATGCGTCGGGTGTAGGCAAAGTCGGTGGCGGTGCTGTCGGTGGTCAGCGAGTCGGTGGCAAAGATGCCGCGACGGTTGTAATCGTCCACACTGATGGTGCGGGTGCCTGTGACGTTATAGGTGTCAGCGGCGGGATATTCCGCCACAATCACGGTCGAGGGGGTGCGGTAAGTCTGCTTGACGGTCTTGGCCGGCTTGGACTTGTCCTTGGATGCATCATAATAGATGTCATCGTCAAAATATGACTGGGCTGTGACCGCCGAGGTGGCTGCCACGATTCCTGCCATAGTAAGTAGTATGCGTTTCAGTTTCATAGAGAGATTTTACTGATAGAGTTGTGACTAATTATATGGTATCTTACTACTTAGACACCACGGGGTGAAAAAGGTTTAGAATCCCTTTTACAAAAATAACGTTTTTTCTCCTCAGTTACAACACATATAGCCTAAATTTTCACTATTTTTGTCACAGATATGGAAGAAATGAACAATAAAGCGATATTTTCGGCTCCTATACAGGGGCTTACCGAGACTGCATGGCGTCATTTTCATCACATGATTTACGGTGACGGCATCACACGCTATCACACTCCGTTTCTGCGTGTGGAGCGCGGTGAGATACGCCGTCGCGATCTGCGCCACCTTGGCTCGGATTTCAATAAGGATATACGTCTGACTCCACAGATAATCCTGCGCGATCTGCGCGAGTTTCGCATGCTCTGCGATGCTGTGGCCGAGGCCGGTTACAGGCAGATTGATATCAATATGGGGTGTCCGTTTCCACCTCAGGTCCACCATGGGCGTGGTGCGGGCATGATAGCCGACACCGAGCTGCTCTCCGCGCTCGGCGATGAGATGAGAGGCCGTTACAGCGATATTGAGTTCTCGCTCAAGATGCGTCTCGGCGTTGAGTCGCCCGACGAGTGGCGTGTTTCGGCCGATGCGGTCAACTCTCTGCCGCTCAGCCATGTCACCGTGCATCCGCGCACAGCACGTCAGCAATATCAGGGCGAACTGTGGCTCGATGAGTTTGCCGCTCTGCTCGCCGGGTCGGCTCACCCGGTGATATATAATGGTGACATCACGCATCCGTCGCATATCGATGACATTTTGTCGCGCTATCCGTCGCTTGCAGGTGTGATGATAGGTCGCGGACTTTTCTCGCGTCCTTCCATCGTGGCCGAATGGCTCGCGGGTGAGGAGTGGGACGAGTCTCGCCGTCACGAGGCTATGATGCGCCTCCATTCGATGGTCTACGGTCATTATCGCGATACTCTGAGCGGTGATGCGCAGGTGTTGGGTAAGGTTAAGCCGTTCTGGGAATATCTCGCTCCGTCTCTTGACCGGAAGGCTATGAAGGCTATAAAAAAAGCCAATTCGCTCAGAAAATACGAAGAAGGAGTTAGGGCAATTAGTAATTAGTAATTAGCAATTAGTAATTGGGCTAATGCTGACATGATAGCTTGAATATGAGACAATAATATTAGACGTCAATAATATGAAACAATATTAGACGTCAATAATATGAAACGTCCCGCATGTACTTTGAAAATACATGCGGGACGTTTGTTATTGTTGTCAGCAATTACTAATTGCTAATTACTAATTACTAATTGCTAATTGCTAATTATTCCAAGTATTAGCCGCGGATTGCTGCGATGCCGGGGAGCACTTTGCCTTCGATAGCCTCGAGGAGTGCGCCACCACCGGTAGATACGTAGCTCACCTTGTCGGCAAGACCAAACTTGTTGACGCAAGCTACAGAGTCACCGCCACCTACGAGCGAGAAAGCACCGTTTTCGGTAGCCTCTACGATAGCGTCGGCGATAGCGCGTGAACCGGCTGTGAAGTTGTCAAACTCAAATACACCTGCGGGACCGTTCCAGAGGATGGTCTTGGCACCCTTGATGGCGTCGGCAAAAGCCTTGCGGGTCTCGGGACCTGCGTCAAGGCCTTCCCATTCGGCGGGAATCTCCATGCATGATACTACCATGGTGTTGGCGTCGTTGCTGAAGTCGTCGGCTGCAACGCAGTCGGTGCCGAGCACGAGGTTCACACCCTTTTCCTTAGCCTTCTTGATGATGTCGAGAGCGAGGTCGAGCTTGTCCTCCTCGCAGATTGACTTGCCTACGTTGCCGCCGAGAGCCTTGGCGAAAGTGTAGGTCATGCCGCCGCAGAGGATAAGGTTGTCCACCTTGTCCATGAGGTTTTCGATAATACCGATTTTGGTCGAAACCTTCGAGCCGCCCATGATAGCGGTGAAAGGACGCTTGATGTCAGAGAGGATGTTGTCGACAGCGTTGACCTCTTTCTCCATGAGGTAACCGAGCATCTTGCTGTCAGCGTCGAAATAGTCGGCGATTACAGCGGTCGATGCGTGACGGCGGTGAGCTGTGCCGAAAGCGTCGTTGACATATACGTCGGCATATGAAGCGAGAGTCTTGGCAAACTCTTTCTGCTTTTCCTTCATTTCCTTCTTGGCTGCCTCATAAGCGGGGTCGGCCTTGTCGATACCTACGGGCTTGCCCTCTTCTTCGGGGTGGAAGCGGAGGTTCTCGAGCAGGAGCACTTCGCCGGGCTTGAGTGAAGCTGCGAGTTCTGAGGCCTGGGCGCAATCTTCGGCAAACTTAACCTCGGTGCCGAGATATTTGCCTACAGTGTCCTTGATCTGGCCGAGCGACATCTTGGGGTTGACCTTGCCTTTGGGCTTGCCCATGTGGCTCATGATGATGAGGCTGCCGCCGTCGGCGAGGATTTTCTTGAGTGTGGGGAGCGCACCGCGGATACGGGTGTCATCGGTGATGTTGCCGTTCTCGTCCAGGGGAACGTTGAAGTCAACGCGCACAATTGCCTTCTTGCCGTTGAAATTGTACTGATCAATAGTCATTGATGATAATTTTATTGGGTTGTCTGTTTTACAGCGCAAAATTACGGAAAATTTTCTTTAATCGTATAATTCTTCTTTCATTTTTTTATGGTGATGGCCTGAGAGGCTTCTCACTGCCTGTCTTTTGGCAGTGAGAGGCGCAGCATCACATATCCGCCTATACCTGCGATGAGCGAACCGGCCACAATGCCGAGTTTGGCATCGTTGAGCATTGCCGCGCCGGCGGCTGTCGAGGCGTCAAACGTAAGCGAGGCGATAAACAGTGACACTGTAAAGCCTATGCCTCCGAGCAGCGACACCGCACTCATCATGCGCCAGTCGGCCTGTTCGGGCATCGGGGCAATGCCGAGTTTCACGCTTGCCCATGAGAAGAGGAGTATACCAAGGAATTTTCCGGCTACAAGACCTACGAGTATGGCCAGACTCACGCCGGTGACCACTGTGAGCGGGTTGATGTCAAGGAGAAATATTCCGGCGTTGGCAAAGGCAAAGAGCGGGATTATCAGATAGTCGGTGAGCGGGTGCAGTTGGTCTTCCATGTCCTGGAGCGGTGAGATGACGCGGTCAGAGGCCGTTTCTATCTGCTTGAGCCAGTCGAGCTGTTCGTGGCTCAGGATGGTGCGGTCGTCGAGGTCGGCGTCGTCATCCTCGCGAAAGTTGCGTATGTTTTCGCGTATGACACGTATGTACTTGTTGGGGGCATAGACCGGAGTCGACGGCACGCACAGGGCAACGAGTACGCCGGCTATGGTGGGGTGTATGCCGGAATTGAGCACGAAAAACCATACCACTCCGCCTATTATGAAGTAAAACATCTTGGTCTGAATCTTCAGCACTGCGCCTCCGGCGAGCAGCACCAGCAGTCCGATGGCTGCATAGCCTATGAAGGCCACGTCGATGTGTCCGGCATAGAAGGCCGCTATGACTATTATGCCGCCGATGTCATCGACTACGGCGAGGGTGGTCAGAAATATTTTGAGAGAAGATGGCACTCTTGAGCCGAGCAGTGCGATGATGCCGAGCGAGAAAGCTATGTCGGTAGCCATGGGGATGGCCGCGCCGTCGGTGTAGTCGGTGCCTCGTGCCAGCAGATAGTAAAGACTGACGGGGACTATCATGCCGCCGATGGCTCCCATTATAGGAAGCAGTGCCTGACGTATTGACGAGAGTTCGCCGACGAGCACCTCGCGCTTAATCTCCAGTCCGATATTGAAGAAGAAGATGGCCATGAGAGCGTCGTTGATAAACTGTAGCACTGTCATCGGGTGACCTCCGTGGGAGAATACGTTGAAGTCGCCCACCTGTAGCCTCATTTCCTGACTCCAGAAGTCGTGATAGAGAGTGTTGATTCCCGGTATGTTGGCTACAATCAATGCTAGCAGTGTCGCAAACATGAGCACATTGCCGCCCGAAGCATGATGCGAGATGGCTCTGCGCGCCGAGAAGAAGATGTTGCGGGCGAAAGTGTCTGTTCCCGGTCCGTCGGGACGGGGAGCGGGTGTGTGATGAGTCATTTTGTCAAGTCTTTATGTTTCTTTAGACTTAACAAATGTCGGACTTGGAGGGTTCGGGACGGGGTAGAATGTGTTGAGCAGGTAAATAAAACAAGACTGTTACCGGCCATTGTGATTAGGGCCGATAACAGTCTTTATCTGTCGGTGTCCCGATTTTCAGGACAGTCGTATTTTCCTTACAGGGAGATTATGCCTTGCCGGCCGAGCCGAGCACCGATACAATCTTGTGCTTGTAGAGCTTCTCCATGTTGTCGCGGGCCGGGCCGAGATACTTGCGGGGGTCAAATTCGGCGGGCTTCTCGGCGAGAACCTTGCGCACGGCAGCGGTCATGGCCAGACGGCTGTCAGAGTCGATGTTGATCTTGCACACCGCGCTCTTGGCAGCCTTGCGGAGCTGCTCTTCGGGGATGCCGATAGCGTCGGGGAGCTTGCCGCCATACTTATTGATGGTGTCAACTTCGTCCTGGGGTACAGACGACGAGCCGTGGAGTACGATGGGGAATCCGGGGAGCTTCTCCATAACGGCGTCGAGTACGTCGAATGCCAACGGCGGGGGTACGAGCTTGCCTTCCTCGTTGCGGGTGCACTGCTCGGGGGTGAACTTGTAGGCACCGTGGCTTGTGCCGATCGAGATAGCGAGCGAGTCGCAGCCGGTGCGGGTAGCGAAGTCGATAACTTCCTCGGGATCGGTGTATGTGTGGTGGTCGGAGGATACTTCGTCCTCAACGCCGGCAAGTACGCCGAGCTCGCCTTCGACAGTCACGTCATACTGGTGAGCGTAGTCGCATACTTTCTTGGTGAGGGCTACGTTTTCCTCGTAGGGGAGGTGTGAGCCGTCGATCATCACAGAAGAGAAACCGTTGTCAATGCAGTCTTTGCAGAGCTCGAAGCTGTCACCGTGGTCGAGGTGAAGCACGATCTGGGGATTTTCCCAGCCGAGGCTCTTGGCATATTCTACTGCGCCTTGGGCCATGAAGCGGAGGAGAATGGCGTTGGCATAGTTGCGTGCGCCTTTCGATACCTGGAGTATCACGGGTGACTTCTCCTCGGCAGCGGCCTTGATGATGGCCTGGAGCTGCTCCATGTTGTTGAAGTTGAACGCGGGCACGGCATAGCCTCCCTTGATGGCCTTGGCAAACATTTCCTTGGTGTTTACGAGACCTAAATCCTTATAATTTACCATTTTTGTACTTATATATTGGTTGGGTTGAGTAATGGATTTCAAATCGTAAGGCCACAAAGTTAGCAAATTTTTTTCATTCTGCACCATCGCCTGTCAAAAATATTGTTAACAGGCTTTGCTGACGGCAGATTTATAGATTATGTATACTGTCCGAGATTGAAATATTGCGATTTCAGCCAGTAAGCATATATTGGATCATGAAACCTTCCATGCAGGCAGTAAGCCACATGTTGGTGTTTCTACCAATGGGAACGGAGTTTTTACACAAATTGTAACTACATAAAATGTAATTACGCTTTGTGTAGTAGTGAGTGCTGTCGATTAGTGTTGTGCATGGTGACTGGATGGTGATGTGTGGCATAATGCGGTGGCTTTTAAATATTTTTGGAGTGAGGGTGTGGTGGTTGAGAGTGGGTTGGTTGAGGGCGGTGGTGTCGGTATCGCAAAGTTACGACATGAAATATGGCAGAATGGTGCGATAATGTCGCGCAGGATGACGTTTGTGACAAAGTTCTTTTTTTGCGGTTAGGGAAAAAAGAGCTAAATTTGTGGGAAATTGTATATATCGGTCAATGATTAATTTCCGAAAACTCTCCATATATTCCATCCTGGCTTTGTCGGGACTGAGTGCGGGAGCTGCATATCCGCTTGATTATGAGGTGTCGCTGACGGCAGGAGCGGGTAGCGGTGATTTCGCACCATATTATATTTCGGCTATGCGTGGAGGCCGTTTTTCCAGTGCCTCCAATATCCAGGCCGAAGCATCGGTGTGGCGTCCGCTCGACATGGCAGGCCGATGGGGCTATGGCTTCGGTCTTGACTTGATCGGCGGCCATGCGTCGGCTGTGGATTATGAGCGGTATGACGTGGCCGGTGAGGTGTGGCTCAGACACCCGATGCGTCCGTCATCGGCACGTATCCAGCAGCTTTACGGCATAGTGCGTTACCGCTCGGTGTTTCTCTCGGCCGGTATGCGCGAGCATGGTTCGCCTCTTCTCAATCAGCGGCTTACGAGCGGTGACCTTGTGGAGAGCGGCAATGCCCGTCCGATACCCGAGGTCAGGGCAGGATTTGTCGATTTTCAGGACATCCCCTTTACCAACGGATGGGTGCAGATACAGGGCGAGGTAGCCTATGGCAAGATGCTTGACGATGACTGGTGGCGCGACCATTACAATTATTATAATGAGAATCTTTCGCAGGGTCAGTATTACAGCTACAAGCGGTGTTATTTCCGCACACGACCCTCTGAAAGACTGTCTGTAACAGTGGGCATGCAGGCCGCCGGAGAGTTTGGCGGTTATACCGACTTTTACAATCACGGCAGAGTGTGGCGTCATGAGGACCGCTCGGCCGGAGTCAAGACGCTCCTGCGCATGCTTCTCCCGATAGGTGAAGGTGGTGAGAGCTTCTACGTGGGCAATCATCTTGGGTCGTGGGATCTCAGGGCCCGTTATCGTCTCGACGGCGGTCATGAGTTGGCCGGATATTTCTCCTGGCCTTTCGAGGACGGGTCGGGCATAGGCAAGCAGAACGGCTGGGACGGCCTGTGGGGCATAGAGTATAAAGCTCCCGGCAAAGGCGGAGTCATCTCGGGTGCTGTAATCGAATATCTCGACTTTACCAATCAGAGCGGACCCATACATTTCAATCCGGCCGACTGGGTAGGTACTACCATCACCGGCCACACATCGGGGTCGGATGACTATTATAATAATGTGTCGTATAATTCTTATGCCTATTACGGGCAGTCGATAGGTACTCCGGCACTTATGGCACCTATCTATAATCTTGACGGGTGCAATAAATTTTTGGCCAACGCCATGCGCGGATTTCATGTCGGGGTCGAGGGTTCGATAGCTCCCGGAGTGGATTATCTGGTCAAAGGGGGCTACCGCAAGGCGTGGGGCAGCGGATATTTCATGCTGCCGGCTCCGATACATCTCTCGTCGGTGATGGCCGAGGTGACTTGGAGTCCGGCCCGTGTAAAGGGGCTGTCGGTCAACGCGCAGGTCGAGGTGGACCGCGGCAATATGCCGTCGAATGCTTTCGGCGCGATGGTTTCGGTAAAATATCACGGACTCTTAAACTTATAGCCGGATGCGAAGATTATATAATATAACGTGTGTTTTGCTACTGATTGCCGTGACATTGCCTGCAATCACCGGGTGTACGCGTATGGACGGTGACATAGGCCATCTTTTCGGACGGTGGAACGTCACATCGCTCACTGCCGACGGAGAGGAGGTGCCACTCTACAGCGACGGCACCGCTGCCGACGATGTGTTGCTCTACACATGGTCGTTTCAGGGAGACCTCGCGTGGATACTCACCCTGTATCCTTATAACGACTATAAGACAGCCAAGGGCATGTGGTCGCGCACCGACACGCAACTGACTCTCGATTTCTCCCACTCCGACAACGACGGAGACGAGTTTTATACTCCGCCACAGCCTCTGCATCTTGAGGAAGTGACGACTCTTAATATTGAATCACTCTCATCGTCGGCCATGACCCTATGGTATGTGTCGGACGATGACATAAGATATGAATATCATCTCACAAAAGCATATTGATATGATGAAAGATAAAGTGCTTGTGACCGGGGCCGACGGCTTCATAGGGTCTCATCTCGTGGAGGCTCTTCTCGCCGCAGGCTATAAAGTAAGGGCATTGAGCCAATATAATTCCTTTAACAACTGGGGCTGGCTCGAAGGCATGGACAATCCCGATCTCGAGGTTGTCACCGGCGATGTGCGTGACCCCAATCTGTGTCGCGAGATTGTCAGAGATTGTGTGACAGTCTATCATCTTGCAGCTCTGATAGCTATCCCTTACAGTTACGTGGCTCCCGACAGCTATGTCGACACCAATATAAAAGGCACGCTCAACATCTGCCAGGCATGTCGCGATGCCGGAGTCGGCCGTCTTGTGGTGACCTCCACGAGCGAGGTCTACGGCACAGCCCGTTATGTGCCCATCGACGAGAAGCATCCCAAGCAGCCGCAGTCGCCTTACAGTGCCACCAAGATTGGTGCCGACGCCATAGCGTTGAGTTTTCACAACGCCTTTGACCTGCCTGTTGTTATAGCGCGTCCGTTCAATACCTATGGTCCGCGTCAGAGCGCGAGAGCTATCATCCCCTCGATTATCGCGCAGATAGCTTCGGGCAAGCGTGAGATTATGGTGGGCGACCTTACGCCTACACGTGACTTTAATTTTGTCACCGATACGGCAGCAGGTTTCATCGCTCTCGGTAATGCCGACGGTGTGGTGGGACGTGAGATAAACATAGCCACCGGCACCGAAGTGACCATGCGCGAGACACTCGAGACAATAGCCGATATAATGGGTGAGGATGTGACATATGTCACCGATCCGGCCCGTCTGCGTCCGGCCGGAAGCGAAGTGTTCCGTCTGTGTGGCGACAACAGTCTCATCACCTCGCTCACCGACTGGCGTCCGCGTCAAGATCTGCGCTCGGGTCTGTCTCTTACAGTGGACTGGTTCACTTGTCCTGAAAACCTTGCACGTTACAAGGCCGGGATCTATAACTTATAGTTTAGAGAGTTTATAAAGTTTAAAGAGTTTAGACTTTTAACCGAGAATGAAAGAGTCCCTGTCACAGTCATTGGAGCAGCGTCTGCAGTTGAGGCTATCGCCCATGCAGATGCGTCTCGTGCGTATGCTTGAGATGACCGAGCCTGAGATAGAGGAAGAGGTGCGCCGCGAGGTGGATGACAATCCTGCACTTGAGGTTGTCGATACACCTGTCGCTGGTGAAGAGCCGACCGAGACATATGGCGAATCGGCCGAGCAGATGCAACTTGCTGACTATCGCGACGAGGACGACATACCTCCCTACAGACTCGAAGCCAACAACCGCAGTGCCGATGATGTGCGTTTTGAGCCGGTAGCGGTGGCTGCGGGCGAGTCGCTTATGGAGTCGCTCATGTCGCAGCTTGCCGAGACCGACCTCTCGCAGCGTCAGTTGGCGATAGCACGCTATATCGTCGGCAATATTGATGATAACGGCTACATGACTCGTACACTCCCGCAGATAGATGACGACCTGGCCATAGATGCAGGCATAGAGGTGGACATGGCTGAAATCAAGGATATATTCGCTCGTATCCGTACGCTTGATCCGGCTGGAGTGGGTGCGTATGACCTGCGTGACTGTCTGTCGCTTCAGTTGCGGCGCATGCCCGACTCCGAGGCTGTCAGGACGGCTAGAGAGATTGTCGACAATTATTTTGACGTCTTCTCGCTGCGTCATTTCGATCGTCTCGGCTCGCTGCTCGGGATTTCGCGCGAGTCGCTCCGTGAGGCCGATGAAGTGATACGCTCGCTCGACCCCAAGCCCGCGAGCCGTTTCGGAGAGAGTGATGCCGATGACCGTGCGCGTCACATTGTGCCCGATTTTTATGTCGAGGTCGACCGTAACGACCGCATCACTGTGTCGATGCCCGGGAGTCTGCCCGAACTTGCCATCGAGCGTAGTTTTGATGTGGATGACGAGGTAAGCGTTGCGGACACCGGCGAGACAAGCATGCGCAAGCGTGAGGCACTGTCGTTTATCTCAAGCAAGCGTCGCGATGCGTCGGATTTCATCGAACTGCTGCGTCTGCGTCGCGTCACGCTCATGAAGGTGATGGAGGCCATAGCCCGCTGGCAGCGCGAGTTTTTCTTGAGCGAAGACGAGAGCCGCCTGCGCCCTATGGTGCTCAAGGATATAGCCGGAGCCATCGGCATGGACATTTCGGTGGTGTCGAGAGCTACGGCCGGCAAATATGTAGCCACGCAGGGCGGGGTGTATCCGCTGAAATTTTTCTTCAACGAGCGTGTGAGCGAGGATGAAGATGCCTCGTCGCGCGAAATCCTTTCGGCTCTGCGTGTGTTAATACAAGAGGAGGCTCCGTCATCGCCACTGAGTGACGATGCCCTCACAGCCAGACTCACGGAGATGGGCTATAACATAGCCCGCCGCACGGTAGCCAAATATCGCGAACGGCTCGGCATCCCTGTGGCCCGTTTGCGCAAGAAACTGTAAGTATAAACATAATAATCGTAAAAGCACTGAATGAAACGCATATCACAACTGCTGTCTTTACTTTTCTCGCCCCTGCTTGTGCCTGCTTACGGCATGATGCTGGCATCGTTTCTGTCGGTGCTGGCCATATTGCCCCACCGAGTGCTGTGGACCACGGTGGCCATAACATTTGTCATCACCTGTGTGCTCCCGCTTACGGTGATACTCGCTCTCTATAAGTCGGGTATGGTCAAAGATCCCGGGCTCAACGAGCGAGGCGATCGTTTCATACCCTACGGTGTAGCCATGCTGTGTTATCTCGGATGTGCGTTTTTTCTGTATCGTGCGGCCGCCCCTGCATGGTTGTCGCTGTTTTATGTGGGAGGCGCGGCAGCCATAGCGGTCAATACGCTGGTCAATCTCAAGTGGAAGATTTCGGCCCATGCGGCCGCAGTGAGCGGACTTGTAGCCATGCTGTTTAGACTTGCGGCTACCCATCAGGCCATTTATGATATGAACGTATGGATTTCGTGTGGCGTCGTATTGGCCGGCATGGTCATGACCTCACGTGTATATCTCGGCCGCCACACTCTGCTCCAGGTGCTCGCCGGAGCGGCCAACGGATTTCTGTGCGTGTGGCTCATATCAGGAATATAATCACAATTACAATCATTATACATTTCCATCAAAACAATAATGAAACCGATAGTAAGTATTATCATGGGAAGCACAAGTGACCTTCCCATACTGAAAAAGGCTGCTGACTTTCTCAACGAGATGCAGGTGCCCTTTGAGATGAATGCCCTTTCGGCTCACCGCACCCCGCGTGAGGTCGAGGAGTTTGCCACAGGTGCGCAGGCCCGCGGCATAAAGGTGATAATTGCCGCAGCCGGCATGGCCGCAGCTCTTCCGGGAGTGATTGCCGCCATGACTCCGCTGCCTGTGATCGGTATACCCATCAACTCGACTCTCAGCGGTATGGACGCCCTCTATTCAATTGTGCAGATGCCTCCGGGCATATCGGTGGCTACCGTTGGCATTAATGCCGGCATGAACGCTGCGGTTACAGCTGTGCAGATACTCGCGCTTGCTGACCCCGATCTCGCTGCCCGATATGATGCTTATCGCGCTACCCTGTCGAAGAAAATCGTCAAGGCCAACGAGGCACTGAAGGATGTTATCTATGAGTATAAAGTTTAGAGTTTAGACGTGAACAATACATTTCACCGGCAGCGTCATCGGGCGTGGCCTGTAAGGGTGGGACAGGTGACTATCGGAGGCGATGCGCCAGTAGTGGTGCAGTCGATGACCACCACTTCCACCAACGACACGCCTGGCTCAGCCGCTCAGATAAAACGTATAGCCGATGCCGGAGGCAGTATAGTGCGCCTCACCACCCAGGGTGTGCGCGAGGCTGAGAATCTTACGCCTATCAAGGAGGCTTTGTCGGAGCTCGGGGTGTCGGTGCCGCTTGTGGCTGATGTGCATTTCAATCCTCGGGCAGCCTTTGCGGCGGCCACGCGAGTAGAGAAGGTGCGCATCAATCCGGGCAATTTTGTCGACCCGGGCCGCACGTTCAAGAAGATAGAGTTTACCGACGAGGAGTATGCCGCCGAACTCGGCAAGATACGCGACGCTCTCGTGCCGCTTATCGATCTTTGCAAGCAGCATCACACAGCCTTGCGAATCGGTGTCAATCACGGGTCGTTGTCTGACCGCATCATGAGCCGTTATGGTGACACTCCGGTCGGCATGGTGGAGAGTGCGATGGAATTTCTGCGCGTGTGTCTGAGCGAGGATTTCCGCGATGTTGTTATTTCCATAAAGGCCTCCAATGTGCTTGTCATGACCGAGACGGTGCGCCGTCTGGTCAAAGCCATGGATGCCGAGGATATGCACTTCCCACTACATCTCGGTGTCACCGAAGCCGGTGACGGTGAGGACGGTCGCATCAAGTCGGCTGTCGGTATAGGTTCGCTCCTGATGGACGGCATAGGCGACACCATACGCGTGTCGCTCAGCGAGGAGCCCGAGTGTGAGATACCTGTGGCATGCGCCATCATCAGTCATGTCGATGATGCCGTCGGCGAGGCTGAGGGATTGAAGGCATGTGGCTATCCCGACGGAGTGGATGAATGCGCTCCGTGTCGTCGTGATTCGGCATGGCGCGGACTTCTTCCGCAGATCGCTGGTCTTGACGAACTGCCGGATGCCGACGGTCATGTCCTTGTGTTTAACCTTGATGATGACGATTTGGATAAGGCCCTTGACGAGATTGCGGCCGACAGGAATGCCATGGTTGTTGTTGTGGCTTTGCAGCCCGACCGCGCGCTTCGCACCAAATCGTTTGTCAACGCTATGGCATGTCGCGGTCTGACCAATCCAGTGGTTGTGTCGTTCACCTACGATACCGACGACTTTGAGGCTCTTACCATCGCTGCGGCAGTCGACTTCGGCTATCTGCTGCTGTCAGGTATCGCCGACGGCATAGCCATTGATTCTACGGCAGACAATATAGACCGTGAGATGCTCAACCGCCTCGCGCTAAATATACTCCAGGCCACACGCCACCGTATCTCCAAGACCGAGTTTATCTCCTGTCCCGGATGTGGCCGTACGCTCTACGACCTCCAGTCGACATTGCGTGAGATAAAGGCCGCCACATCTCATCTCAAGGGTCTGAAGATAGGAGTCATGGGGTGTATAGTCAACGGCCCCGGAGAGATGGCTGACGCCGACTATGGTTATGTCGGAGCCGCGCCCGGTCATATAAGTCTCTACAAGGGTAAGGAGTGTGTGGTGAAAAACATTCCGGCCTCCGAAGCCCTGCCCCGCCTCATCGCACTCATAAAGGAGAACGGTGACTGGCAGGACGAGCAGCCGTGACACATTGCGTAGGCGAGTTGAACCTCTTATAACCTCATAACCTTCAATTTTGAAAAAATTGAACAAATACATGCAGCGCGCCCTCGAGCTGGCGCGTCACGGCGAGCTTGACGCCTCGCCCAATCCCATGGTCGGGGCCGTCATCGTAGCTCCCGACGGCAGCATCATAGGCGAAGGGTGGCACCGACGTCACGGCGAGGGACATGCCGAGGTCAATGCCATCGCTTCGGTGGCCGATCAGACCATGCTCCGTGACGCCACCATGTATGTCACCCTTGAGCCGTGCTCACATTACGGCAAGACTCCGCCCTGTGCCTCGCTCATCATAGAGAAGGGTATCCCGCGCGTGGTCGTGGGGTGTCTCGACCCGTATGAAAAGGTGGCCGGGCGCGGTGTCAATATGCTCCGTGAGGCCGGGGTCGAGGTGGAGACCGGGTGTATGGAGGCGGAGTGTGTGGCTCTGAACAGAAAGTTTATGACCGCCCATCGTCTGCGCCGCCCGTATGTCACGCTCAAGTGGGCCGAGAGTGCCGACGGATATATCGACGGCCACATATCCACTCCCGTGACCTCAATGCTTGTGCATAAACTGAGGGCCACTCACGACGCGATACTCGTCGGGAGCGGCACTGTGCTTGCCGACAGTCCGCGGCTCGATACACGATTATTTGCCGGCCGTTCGCCCCTGCGAGTCATTCTCGACCGCAGGGGGCGTACCGGTGGGCGTGCGGATGACCATACTGTCGTGTATGACTCCTACAGTTCACTGACCGATGTGCTCTCCGACCTCTATTCGCGAGGAGTGACGAGTGTGCTTGTCGAGGGGGGCGCGCAAGTGTTGCGTTCGTTCATAGACTCGGGTCTGTGGGATGCCATACGCATCGAACGCGCTCCTATATATATAGGTGGTGAGGTCAAGGCCCCCGCGCTGAGTCCCGACTGCCGTGTGGCAGACACGCTGATTATTGATAACAATACGATAATACATATAGAAAAATGACGATTATACCCGCGCGTCCACAGGACGCTATGCTCATCGGAGCCTCGGTGGTGGATGCCATCGGTGAGGAGATAGCCGCCAATCTTGCCGGCGAGAATCATACTGTCAATGATGTCATAGACATGTTTGCGACGCTTGCCGCACGTGAGGACAGCCAGTACAGTTATCGCAACGCGCTTGTGGCCGTTGACGATGACGGCACTCCGGTGGGAGTATGTGTAGGATATGACGGAGCGAAGCTCCATGAACTGCGCCGTCCGTTTTTCGAGACTGTCACCGAAAAACTCGGTCATCATTTCGAAGGAGTGGAGGATGAGTGTGAGCCGGAAGAGTTTTATCTCGATACGCTTGCCGTGCTTCCTACCTATCGAGGCCGTGGGATAGCCTCGGAGT
Source organism: Duncaniella muricolitica (assembly GCF_910574735.1). Classification (NCBI taxonomy): domain Bacteria; kingdom Pseudomonadati; phylum Bacteroidota; class Bacteroidia; order Bacteroidales; family Muribaculaceae; genus Duncaniella; species Duncaniella muricolitica. Next base: position 31,942 of record NZ_CAJTCF010000008.1, read on the forward strand.
TGCTTAAAGCCATGATAGAGCGGGCCCGCGAGTGTGGAAAACCAGCCGGGCTGCTTGTCGACAAGGATAATCCCCGTGCACGCCGTCTCTATGAGCGTGTGGGTTTTGTGCAGGTGGGCGAGCGTCCGTTTATACACGTCCTCATGGACCATATGCAATATCCCGATTGATTCATTGCCGACAAACATGCATCCGTCTACCCGACTTCCCGAAATCACTACCTCGCGCGGGCTGCTGGCACTCTCGCCGGTGGCCGTATTTCTGTGTCTGTATCTCGTAGTGTCGATAGCCATAGGCGACTTCTACAAAATGCCCCTGTCAGTGGCCCTTCTTGTGGCCTCGGTGTGGAGTATTGTCATCTATCGTCGCGGCGGCACACTGGTGGAGCGCATCGAGACCTTCTCGCGCTCGGCCGGCCATGCCAACATACTTTATATGATATGGATATTTATTCTTGCCGGAGCCTTTGCCGCTCTGGCTAAGGAGATAGGAGCCATTGACGCCACTGTCAATTTCACACTCCGTTTCTTTCCGTCTCAGTTCATAGTCCCCGCACTCTTTGTGGCCTCGTGCTTTATCTCGCTTTCCATCGGCACATCGGTCGGCACCGTCGTGGCCCTTACGCCGCTTGCCGTGGAGATGGCCAATGCAAGCGGGGCATGTCTGTCGTTCTATGTGGCCGTAGTGCTCGGCGGTGCGTTTTTCGGTGACAACCTGTCGTTTATCTCCGACACAACGATTGCCGCCACACGTTCGCAGGGGTGCCAGATGGCCGACAAGTTCAAGGCCAACCTGTGGATATGTGTCCCCGCCGCCATCATCACACTGCTTGTGTATGTGGTGATGAGCCTCGGTACGCCCGAGGTATCGGTCGGCGATGACGCCAACCCTGTGATGATACTGCCATATATAGTGGTGCTTGTGGCTGCCGTGATGGGAGTAAATGTCACAGTAGTGCTGTCGCTGGGCATAATCACAGCCCTGGCACTCGGACTGTTTTATGGACACGATATCATCAGCCTGTTCGGCTACATGGGCACAGGCATAGACTCGATGGGCGATCTGATTATCGTCACGCTGCTTGCAGCCGGTATGCTCGGAGTGATAAAGGCCGCCGGAGGCATACAGTATCTGCTGCGGGTGCTCACCTCGCGCGTGTCTGGACTGCGGGGCGCACAGGCGTGTATAGCCATTCTTGTTGCTATAGTCAATCTGTGCACGGCCAACAATACCGTTGCCATCATCACGGTCGGCGGCATATCGCGTGAGATAGGCGAGCGTTACGGAGTGGACCCACGCAAAAACGCATCGCTGCTTGACTCGTGTGCATGTATCGTGCAGTGTCTCATCCCTTACGGAGCGCAGACCCTCCTGGCCTCCTCACTTGCCGGAATAGCACCTGCCGCTCCGTTTGTCTATCTCTACTACCCTTGGGCGTTGGCTCTGATGGTGGTGTTGTCGATAGTATTTCTTATCCCTTACCGTCTGCACAGAAGGGGGTGATGCGTCGATACAATTTTATGCCGTAAACTGCGTTTAGATAGTATGTCAGAACACGTGCATAAAATGAGGTCAAAACGCCTTGTCACATATATAATCATACTGCTGTCGGCTGTCGGTACGATAGCCGCCCAGGTGAGGATACACGGAAAGATAACCGATGCGCAGGGCGAGCCCATCGAGTTTGCCACCGTGCGTATCGGCGGCACGGCCATCGGTGTCACCTCGGGTCTGGAGGGAGAGTATACATTATCGTGTGCCAAGGCCGACACAATCACCGTCTACTATTCATGTATAGGCTATCGCGAGGAGAAGCGCAGACTCATTGACCCCGAGGCCGATGTCACTCTCAATGTGATGTTGCAGCTCGACACGGAGTTGCTTCAGCAGGTAGAGGTGACCGAACTTAAGAAACAGACCGGTTCGGTGGCTACCATCGACGCCTCACAGCTCAAGCGTTCGCCCGACGTGTCGGGCGGCAGTGTCGAGTCGCTGCTCACGACACTTGCCGGAGTGACCGGTTCAAACGAACTGTCGTCACAATATTCCGTTAGAGGCGGCTCCTATGATGAAAATTCCGTGTATATAAACGGTGTCGAGATTTACCGTCCGCAACTGGTGTCGTCGGGCCAACAGGAGGGACTGAGTATTATCAATCCTGACCTTGTAGGAGCTATCGGATTTTCTACCGGCGGCTATCCGGCCGAGTATGGCGACAAGATGTCGTCGGTGCTCGACATCACCTACCGTATGCCCGAGGCCTTTGAGGGTTCGCTGTCGGCAAGTCTCATGGGTGGCTCGCTTGCCATAGGGCAGGGGAGCAAACGATTCAGTCAACTGCATGGCATCAGATACAAGTCAAACTCATCGCTTTTAGGGTCGACCGACACCAAGGGAGAGTATGACCCACGTTATTTCGATTATCAGACTTCGATGACATATCGGTTTTCCGATCGGCTTTCGGCATCACTGCTTGGTAATGTAGCTATAAACAGTTATCTCTTTACGCCGGTCAACCGCACCACTACATTCGGCACATCATCCGATGCCAAACAGTTTACCGTCTATTTCGACGGACATGAAAAAGACCGCTTCGAGACCTACTTCGGAGCCCTTTCGCTCGACTATCGCCTGAACCGCGGGACAGCCCTTCAGCTTCTCGCCTCGGGTTATCTCACCAATGAGCTCGTGGCCTATGACATATCGGGCGAATATTGGCTCGACCAGGCCGGAACCTCCGACGTCGGCGGGGAGCTGGGTGTCGGACGCTATCGCGAGCATGCCCGCAACCGCCTCAAAGCCTCAGTCATGGCTCTTGCTCTCAAAGGAAGCACAGCCCTTAACAGCCGCCATACGTTCACCTACGGGCTGAGTGTGCAGAGCGAAAAGATTATGGACCGCAGCCGCGAGTGGGAGCTGCGCGACTCGGCAGGATATTCGCTCCCGTCGATGCCCGACGAGGTTAGGGTCATATATAATCTCGATTCACGCCATGACCTCACGTCGACACGTGTGGCGGCCTTTGTGCAGGACGCGTGGAAATTTTCCACCCCGGCCGGATTTGTTACGGTCAATGCCGGAGTGCGTCTGAGCCACTGGAGTTTCAACAAGGAGACGCTTGTCAGTCCGCGAGCATCGGTCGGCTTTATCCCTGAGCGCGCTCCCGGATGGGCGTTGAGGTTTGCGACGGGACTTTATTACCAGACACCGTTCTACAAAGAATACCGTATGCCTGTGACTGATGCCGACGGCAACCAGACCATAGTGCTCAACGAGGAAATCAAGTCGCAGCGCAGTATCCATTTCATAGCCGGGACAGACTATACATTCCGTGCTCTCAACCGTCCGTTCAAGCTCTCGGGTGAGGTCTATTACAAAGCCATGTCAGACCTCGTGCCCTATGAAATCGACAACCTCAAACTCGTCTACTCGGGCCGTAACGAATCGTCGGGCTATGCGACCGGTGTAGACTTCAAGCTCTTCGGACAGTTTGTGCCAGGCAGTGACTCGTGGGTGAGTTTCTCGCTTATGAAGACATCCGAGACGCTGCACGGGGTCAAGGTGCCGCGTCCGACCGACAGAGGATACTCATTCGGTCTATACTTTACCGATTATTTCCCAAAAATACCGCGGCTCAAGTTCTCGCTGCGCGGCATATTCATGCAGGGACTCCCCTCGACCGCCCCACGCAGTTCGCGAGATGTCGATTATTTCCGCATGCCGCCCTACAAGCGTGTTGACGCCGGGGTGCAGTATGCTCTGCTCCCGGCTCTCAAGGAGGGCGAGACGCGCAGCGGCATAGGCCGATGGCTCAAAAGCGTATGGGTCGGAGCCGATGTGTTTAACCTTCTCGACATCTCCAACGTGGCCTCCTATTATTGGGTCACCGATGTCAACGACATACAGTATGCCGTGCCCAATTATCTGACACGCCGACAGTTTAACATCCGACTTAATATTGAGTTTTAAACATTATAAAAGAAATACGGTGTAAGATCATGCGTTTTGTGACTTTTGGAGGCTTTTGGATCGAAAAAAGTGAAAAAGTTGCAAGAAAGTTTGGTAGAGTGGGGGATAATTGCTAATTTTGCGCCCGGAAAAGTGCCTTTGAGCGCACTTTCTTAAAAATCAAATAACTAATCATTCACCAAAATGAATCATTACGAAACCGTTTTCATTTTAACTCCCGTTTTGTCTGACCAGCAGATGAAGGAAGCGGTAGAAAAGTTCGAGAAGGTGCTCACCGACAACGGAGCAACTATCGTAAATGAAGAAATCTGGGGTCTTCGCAAACTTGCTTATCCCATCCAGAAGAAATCTACCGGCTTCTACTCTTTCGTGGAGTTTGATGGCGATTCCACTCTCGTGAAGAAACTCGAGACCGCCTTCCGCCGCGACGAGCGCGTGCTCCGATTCCTCGTATTCCGCAACGATAAGTATGCCGCAGAATATGCAGAGAAGCGTCGCAACCGCACCAAATCAACCACACCTGTCAACGAAGAAGTAAAGGAGAACTAAATCATGGCACAAGCATCAGAAATCCGCTACCTCACTCCCCTTTCGGTAGACGTAAAGAAGAAGAAATATTGCCGTTTCAAGAGAAGCGGTATCAAGTATATCGACTACAAGGATCCTGAATTTCTCAAGAAGTTCCTCAACGAGCAGGGCAAGCTCCTTCCCCGTCGTATCACCGGAACTTCTCTCAAGTTCCAGCGTCGTGTGGCTCAGGCCGTTAAGCGTGCCCGTCACCTCGCCCTCCTCCCCTACGTTACCGACTTGATGAAATAACTTTAAAAGCTAATCAGGAATTATGAAGATCATTCTTAAAGAAGACGTCAACGGCCTTGGCTACAAGGACGATGTAGTCGAAGTAAAGAGCGGATATGGCCGCAACTACCTTATCCCCACCGGCAAAGCCGTGATCGCATCTGAGTCGGCTCTTAAAGTTCTTGCCGAGAACCAGCGTCAGCGCGCCCACAAGCTCGAGCGCATCAAGGCAGAGGCAGAGGCCGCAGCAGCCGCCCTCGAAGGTGTTAAGCTCACCATCGGTGCCAAGACATCGTCGACCGGCACTATCTTCGGCTCGGTTAACGCTATCCAGATTGCCGAGGCTCTCGAGAAGCTCGGTCACAACATTGACCGCAAGGTCATCAGCCTTGAGGCTGTGAAGGAAGTAGGCAACTACACCGCTACCATCCGTCTGCACCGCGACGTGACTGTAGAGGTTCCCTTCGAAGTTGTAGCAGAATAATTATCCCGAGGAATATTAATCCAAAAGGACTCCAATACCGAGGTGTGTCAAACCAGAGTTTGACGCACCTCGTTGTCTGTAATGCAGACGAGTGATATGTTTTGGTCTGATAGGTATACGAATTTTATGTCGAGGAGGTCAGGTGTATTAAGTCTGGTAATGTTGTGGGCTGTCGCGGCGTGGGCTGCCGAGGAGCCCGCTGACAGCGTCATGAGCGAGAAGTTGCAGGAGGTTGTTGTCACCAATAATTCAGCCCGTCATCGCATCGGCAGTATGCGGCTGGGAGCTGAGCAACTTGAATTGTCAAAGTTGACCCGGCTACCTTCTTTCGGAGGCGAGGCTGATGTGATAAAGTCGATAACACTGTTGCCCGGCGTGAGGAGCGAAGGAGAAGGTGGTGGCGGATTTGAGGTCAGAGGAGGTAACGCTTATCAGAATCTCGTGATGCTTGACGGCATTTCGTTATATAATCCTTCGCATGTGATGGGAATATTCTCCACATTCAACGATGCGGCTCTTAGCGGGGCTACGCTCTATAAGGGAGCGATGCCGGCCATGTATGGCGAAGCCACATCTTCGGTGCTCGACATGTCTCTTGCTGCCGGAGATATGGAGGAGTTTCATGGCTCGGCCTCGATAGGCATACTTGCCGCAAAGATAAAGGCCGAGGGACCGATTGTGAGAGACAAGCTGTCGTTTGCCGTCACAGCCCGTCGCTCGTATGTGGATGCATTTCTCGAAATGGTGCCGGAGTATCGTGGGACGGTGATGAATTTCTATGACGTCACGGCCAAGGTGCGTTACCGTCCTTCGCCGGTCCATCTGGTGGACGCATCGTTTTTTATAAGCCGTGACAATATGGCTGTGTCGGAGCTTATGGGCATGTATTGGGGCAACCTTGGCGGCTCGGTCAACTGGACGGCCATGGCCGGTGATAATCTATCGTTCAAAACCTCTGTCGCACTGACCCGTTTCAATCCCGAAATGGGAGTGGACATAATGGATATGAACGAGACGATGTGGACTTATATCCATAACTATTCTATTAACGAGAGGATGAGATGGCAACCCGATGACAATCATGCTGTAGAACTGGGGCTGCGGTCGGAACTGCTCAAAGTGAAGTCAGCCGAATGGATAATCAATGCGGCGAGGGAAAGGGAAATACGCTCGCTGTGGGAAAATTCGGTGTGGGCCGATTATTCCGGCTCGTTTGGCGGAAAGATAGATGTGACGGCCGGTTTACGTCTGAATGTCGCCTCGGTCTTGTCGGCAGGACGTTTTCATGAGTTTATGAGCACCGGCACTGTTACCGGTCAGTTTGACGGCAAGACATATATCGAGGCCGAGCCGCGCGTCAATATCAAATACAATATCACCCCGCAACATAATGTGAAGGCCGGAGCCGGAATCTCGACTCAGAATCTGCACGCCATACGTTCGAGCAGCACATCATTTCCGTTTGACCGCTACGCGCTGACCTCGGCATGCGTAAGGCCAGAAAGGTCGCGGCAGTATGGCATAGGCTACAGTGGCATGACCATGGACGGAGCTTTTGACTGGTCGGCCGAGGGTTATTACCGAAGTATATCCAATGTCTATGACTTTAAGGACGGCAGCAGCGCGTTCTCTGACATAGCGTTGGAGAGCATTATACTCGGAGGACGTGGGCGCAGCTATGGCGCGGAGTTTATGTTGCGCAAGAATGCGGGACGTCTGACCGGTTGGGTGGCCTACACGCTCTCCCGCACGCAAACCAGGATTGCCGGTATCAATGACGGGCAGTGGTATAACGCCACCAATGACCGCCGGCATGATTTTTCGATAACGGCAATTTATCGGCTGACTGACCGTTGGAGTCTGTCAGGGGCATGGATTTATCTGTCGGGACAGCCGCTTACAGCCCCTGATGTGAAATATGAGATAGGCGGGATGACCTGTTATTACTATTCACGCAGAAACGCATATATGACTCCGCCGACCCATCGTCTTGACTTGTCGGCCACGTATACGCATATAGGCAGGAAGTTTACATATGAATGGGCTTTCGGTATCTATAATGCATATTGCAGGTATAATCCGTTTGTAGTGTATTTTGAGGATGACCCATCCAAACCTTCGGGCACACGTGCGGTGCAACAGTCTATGTATGGTATCGTTCCTTCAGTGTCGTATACATTAAAATTCTGATAGATATGAGACTACATAATATTTTACTGTCGATAGGCTTGATGGCGGTCCTCGTTTCGTGTGAGAAGGAGCTCGACATCAGTTATCACAACATCGACCCGCTCCCTGTCATAGAGGCTGAACTCACTCCCGACGGCGCGAGAGTGGGCATAACCATGACCACGCCTATGGGGGAGCCTATGGACCGTACACGTCTTACGGATGCGGTCGTGACTCTGACAGATCTGACTGACGGAGCGACATATGACCTCCATGCAGATGCCGACGGTTATTTTGTCAATACGACGTCGGGAATAGCCGGGCACGATTACCGGTTGACGGTTGAGCGGAAGGATTGCCGTTATGAAGCTATGGCGACAATGTATCCGGCGACTCAAATCGAGAGTATCGAGTTTAACTGGATCAAGATGCCCTATGATTATGTGGCGGTGTTTCAGGGGCGTTTTTATGACAATGCGGCGTATGACGGAGACTGTTACTGGATAAAACTTTACCGTAACGGCGAAATATATATGTGGGGAGAGACGGACGACCGCGGTGTCGTCGACGGAATATGCACTGTCGCAACGATGACTACGCGCAGGGATACTGACGAAGAGGATGAAGAGGATGTATTGTATGACGGAGATGTGATTACTTTTACCGTCATGCAAATTTCAGGAGAAATGCATGATTATCTTGAGGCTTTGCAGAACAACAGCAACGGTCCGGCGATGTTTAGCGGAGACAGGTGTCTCGGTTACTTTATGGCCTCGTCGCCTGTCTCGGATTACATGGAGTTTCATCCTGACGAAATACCTGAATACGGTCGGTCAAAAAAATAATTTACAACAGGTGCTGCGAATAAAGTCACAGCACCTGCTTTTTTCTATTATACGGTCAGACTGTCTTGGTTTGTGTCGTGAAACAGGGATGAATATATGGAAAATGTCTAAAATTTGCCTATTTTTAAAGAAAAATGCAATTTTTCTTGCGTATTTAATTGCAAAGCTCTACATTTGTGGCGAGATAAACAAATTTTAAGAGTTTGTCGGATTGTTGCGGCAATCCATCAATAGGTTTCACACATTAAATTCATGACAGGTCATGAAAGTTTTAGGTAAGAAGGTAAATTTAGGTTGGCTCCTTGTTTTGGCGAGTCTTCTTGTAATGAGTTTTGTAGGATTGCGTACCGATGCGCAGGAGGGACAGTTTGACTTGTCGGGTGACCATTTGTGGGCCAATGTGGCGTGGATGATTACTGCCACGATATTTGTGCTTATGATGACGCCGGGACTGTCATTCTTTTATGGTGGTATGGTTCGTAAGAAAAATGTCATCTCGACCATGTTGCAGAGTTTCATTGTAATGGGGTTTGTGAGTGTGATATGGGTGGTGTTTGGTTTCGGGCTTGCTTTTGGTGACGATATAGCCCATGTGATCGGTAACCCCATGGATTTCATAATGATGAAAAACGTCGGAGTCAGAAATGTCACCGATCCGTCGTCGGAAATGTCTCAGATAGGATTGGTGACTACAACCATACCACTGGCACTCTTTGCGTTGTTTCAGATGAAATTTGCCATCATCACACCGTCGCTCATCACGGGAGCATTTGCCGAGAGAGTGCATTTCTCGGGTTATCTGCTGTTTATGATACTTTGGACAGTGGTAGTGTATTGTCCGCTCGCCCACTGTACATGGCATCCTGAGGGTCTTTTCGGCATGATGCATGTCCATGACTATGCCGGTGGTATCGTAGTGCATGCCGCATCGGGAGTGGCCGCTCTTGCCGGAGCGATGTTTTTAGGCAAGCGCAGAGACGCAGGATCGGAAAACAAACCGGCCAATGTGCCGTTTGTGCTTCTTGGGGCAGCTCTCCTGTGGTTAGGCTGGTTTGGCTTTAACGGAGGCTCTTCACTTGCGGCCGACGGCATAGCCATATCGGCATTTCTAAATACCAATACCGCCGCAGCCGTGGCTATGGTGGGGTGGATAGCCCTTGATGCCATGCGCGGACGCAAACCCTCGGCGATGGGTGCAGCTATAGGAGCAGTGGTCGGACTGGTGGCCATCACGCCCTGTGCCGGCTGGGTCACAACAGGCCAGAGCATATTTATTGCGTTTTTTATCACTGTATGCTGCAACATGGCTGTGTCATGGAAAAGCTACAGCCGAGTGCTTGACGATGCGCTCGATGTATTCCCGACTCATGGGCTCGGCGGTATCATCGGCACGGTGCTCACAGGAGTATTTGCCTATGACTATTTTGCATCGTCTGATCCCGACATGATTTCGCGTGGTGAGTTTTTCCTCAACCACATCATTGTGCTCGGCATAGTGTTTGTCTACACTTTCAGCGTGAGCTACATGCTCTATTGGTTGACCGATAAGATGATACCCATGCGTGTGAGCAAGTGGAACGAGCGAGTCGGGCTTGATGCATCGCAGCACAATGAGGAATATGAGTCGGGAGCCTCGACCGAACTGCCTACGGAGGCCGACTGGTTCAGAGGAGTTGAAGAGAATTGAAAAAATCAGAAGTTATAAGATAATGCAGACACACCACAATCAGACACGTGGACTTTACGATTCCCGCTTTGAGCACGATGCGTGCGGCGTGGGATTGCTTGTCAATGTAAAAGGTATCAAAAGCCACCGACTGGTGGAGCAGGGCTTGCAGGTGCTCGAACATATGGTGCACCGCGGAGCCGAAGGGGCCGACCCGAAGACCGGCGACGGCGCGGGTATAATGGTACAGGTGCCCCATGAGTTTATATTGCTTCAGGGTATCCCTGTACCAGAGAAGGGACGTTACGGCACGGGACTCGTGTTTATGCCCAAGGATGAGGAGTCGCAGGCCATGATACTCGATGTGATAGAGCGCGAGGCCCTGCAGCTCGGACTCAAACTTATGGCTGTGCGCGACGTGCCTACCAATAACGAGCAACTCGGCTCGGTGGCCCGTTCGGCCGAACCGGCCATCAGGCAGATTTTCGTTTCGGACGAAGAGACAAACGACCCGATAGAGATACGTCTCTATCTTCTGCGCAAGGCTGTGGAGAAAAAAATAGCGGCCTCGGGCGATATTGCCGGCAAAGAGGAGTTTTACATTGTGTCGCTCTCTTCGCGTATCATAGTCTACAAGGGTATGCTTTCGAGCCTCCAGCTCAGATATTATTATCCCGACCTCATGAATCCGCGTTTCACGACGGCAATGGCACTCGTGCATTCGCGCTTTTCGACCAACACTTTTCCGACGTGGTCGCTGGCCCAGCCGTTCCGTATGCTCGGACATAACGGTGAAATTAACACCATACAGGGCAACCGACTGTGGATGAAAGCCCGTGAGGCTGTACTCAATGACGCGCCTTTCGGAGGCCGCGACATGACTCCGATAGTGCAGCCTGGCATGAGCGACTCGGCATCACTCGACAATGTGCTTGAGTATTTCGTCATGGCAGGAATGTCGCTTCCTCACGCTCTGGCCATGCTTGTGCCGGAGTCGTTCAATGACAAGAATCCCATCTCGCCCGAACTCAAGGCTTTCTATGAGTATCATTCCTGTCTGATGGAGGCCTGGGACGGTCCGGCGGCTCTGCTGTTCAGCGACGGCCGCTATGCCGGCGGTATGCTTGATCGTAACGGTCTGCGTCCGGCGCGCTATCTCATCACCAAAAACGACACGGTAGTGCTCGCCTCGGAAACAGGCGTGTTGCCATTTGATCCCTCGGAGATACGCGAAAAGGGGCGTCTGCGTCCGGGTAAGATGATGATGGCCGACATGCAGGAGGGCAAGATATATTATGATGACGAGCTGAAGGAACAGCTTGCGTCGCGTTTCCCTTATCGCGACTGGCTGTCACGCAACCGCATCAGCCTCGACTCCATCACTTCGGGACGTAAAGTGGCTGACAGTGTAGACGATTTCGCCCGCCTTAAAAGGGTATTTTTCTACAATCGCGAGGAGGTCGAGAAGATCATGACCCCGATGGCGGCCGATGGCAAGGAACCGGTCAACTCGATGGGAAAGGACACGCCTATCGCCGTGCTCTCGGAGTTGCCGCAGCTTATGTATACCTACTTCCGCCAGCATTTCGCGCAGGTGACCAATCCTCCTATCGACCCGCTGCGCGAGGAGCTGGTGATGAGTCTTGACAGTTATATCGGAGCCGTGAAGTTCTCGTTGACCGAACTGTCGCCCGACCTCTGCAAGATGGTGTTGCTCAAACGTCCGATAATTACCAACCGCGAGCTTGACCTGCTGTGCAATCTGCGCTACAAGGGCTTTATTACACGCAAACTCTCCATGACATTTCCGGTCAGCGAGGGTGCCGAGGGGATGGCCCGAGGGATTGAAAGGCTGTGTGAGGATGCCGAGAAGGCTGTCGACGAGGGGTGCAATTATGTGATATTGTCAGACCGCGGTGTGGATGCCAACAATGCTCCGATACCGGCTTTGCTCGCCACTTCGGCCGTGCATCATCATCTCATAGACAAAAAGAAGCGTGTCCAGACCGCTCTCGTGATAGAGACCGCCGATGCCCGCGAGGTAATGCACTTCGCGCTGCTTGTCGGCTATGGTGCTTCGGCCATCAATCCTTATCTGGCGTTTGCCGTGATTGACGATCTGGTGAAGCGTAAAGAGATACAGCTCGATTTTTCCACAGCATGCCATAATTTCATCAAGGCTGTCGACAAAGGGCTGCTTAAAGTGATGTCAAAAATGGGTATCTCGACGCTTACATCCTACAAAGGCGCGCAACTATTCGAGGCGATAGGTCTCTCTGACGCATTGTGTCGTAAATATTTCGGCGATACAGTGTCGAAGGTCGGGGGCATCGGTCTCGAGGCGATGACACGCGACATACTTATGGCGCATGCCGAGGCGTATGGCAAGGACTTTGACACGCAGGCTCCGCTCCCGTTTATCGGCCAGTATTCGTTTAGAAAGGATGGTGAGGAGCATGCCTGGAATCCCGAGACCATAGCTACGCTACAGCTTGCCACGCGTCTGGGGTCGTATAAGAAATTCAAGGAGTATACCGCTCTGATCGACAATAAGCCGGCTCCTATATTTATCCGAGACTTCCTCGAGTTTCGTCCCGGCACGCCGATACCTGTCGATGAGGTAGAATCGGAGGAGAATATCATGCGCCGTTTTGTTACGGGTGCCATGTCGTTCGGTTCCATCAGCCGTGAGGCCCACGAGGCGTTGGCTATAGCCATGAATGCCATAGGAGCCCGTTCCAACACCGGAGAGGGAGGCGAGGATGCCGCCCGTTTCGTTCCGAGAGAGGACGGCACATCGGCACGTTCGGCTATCAAGCAGGTGGCATCCGGACGTTTTGGCGTAACGGCCGAGTATCTTGTCAATGCTGATGAGATACAGATTAAAATAGCGCAGGGAGCCAAGCCCGGTGAGGGCGGCCAGTTGCCGGGATTCAAGGTTGACAAGATTATCGCCAAGACCCGTCATTCGATACCCGGACTTACACTCATTTCTCCCCCTCCTCATCATGACATCTATTCAATCGAAGACCTGGCCCAACTGATTTTTGACCTCAAGAATGTGAATCCGCAAGCCAAGGTGAGCGTCAAACTCGTCTCGGAGAGCGGTGTCGGGACCATCGCCGCCGGTGTGGCAAAGGCCAAGAGCGACCTGATAACCATCAGTGGCAGCGACGGCGGTACGGGTGCTTCGCCGGCAAGTTCCATACGCTATGCCGGTGTGCCGGTGGAGATAGGTCTGGCCGAGACTCAACAGACTCTTGTGATAAACAATCTGCGCGGACAGGTGAAACTCCAGGCCGACGGTCAGCTCAAGACCGGTCGTGATGTCCTCATCATGGCGATGCTTGGAGCCGAGGAATATGGATTTGCCACAAGTGCTCTGATAGTGCTCGGATGTGTCATGATGCGCAAATGTCACATGAACACATGTCCCGTAGGCGTGGCTACGCAAAATGAAGAGCTGCGCAAGCGTTTCATCGGGCGTTCGGAGTATGTGGTCAACTTCTTCCGCTTCCTTGCCCGCGACATACGCGAGACGATGGCCTCGCTCGGTGTGCGCAGACTGGATGATGTGATTGGTCGTGCCGATATGCTCTGTGTCAACGACAGGATGCGCGCCGCGCTGGCTCCGGGTCTCGATTTCAGCAAGATACTTTATATACCCGAGGAGGCTGCCGACAATGCTATAATAAATATTACAGAGCAGAAGCATGAGATCGAGCATGTGCTTGACCGCGAGATTATATCGCGCTCTTTCCCAGCACTGTCATCCGGCATGCCGGTTGAACTGGAGTTTCTCATCTGCAATACCGATCGCTCGGTCGGAGCGATGCTTTCGGGAGATGTGGCCAAGAAGTATGGCGAGAACGGACTGTCAGACGATACGATACGCTGTACATTCAAGGGTTCGGCCGGACAGAGCTTCGGAGCGTTTCTGGCGCATGGTGTCTCGTTCAGGCTTGAAGGCGATGCCAACGACTATGTAGGCAAGGGGCTTTCGGGCGGCAAGATTGTGATAGTCCCACCCGTCGGGTCGGCCTTTGCTCCTGAGGATAATATAATTGCCGGAAATACGCTGCTCTACGGAGCCACATCGGGCGAGATTTATATCAACGGTCGGGTAGGGGAGCGATTCTGCGTGCGCAACTCGGGTGCCACTGCCGTGGTGGAGGGTGTAGGCGACCATTGCTGCGAGTATATGACCGGTGGCAGGGTAGTTGTGCTTGGCACGACCGGACGAAACTTTGCGGCCGGTATGAGTGGCGGCATTGCTTATGTATGGAATCCTAATGGCGACTTTGACTATTTCTGCAATATGGAGCTTGTGGAACTCTCGCTGATTGAAAATGTATCGGACAACCGCGAGTTGCACCGTCTGGTATCGGCCCACTACAAGCATACCCGCTCGCCCCTGGCTGCGAGGATGCTTGACGACTGGGATACATACGTGGGCCAATTCCTTAAAGTGATTCCCATAGAGTATAAAAAGGTGCTCGAAGCTGAGAGGAAGAGTTAAAAAACAGTATTATAAAAAGTAGATTAAGAAAAAATGGGAAACCCCAAGGCTTTTCTGAATATATCGCGCAAAGAGGGCGGTTATCGTCCGAAAGAAGAGCGCGTGAAGGATTATAACGAGGTGGAGATGCGCCTTAATGCCGTGGAACGTTGCGAACAGGCGTCGCGCTGCATGGAGTGTGGTGTGCCTTTTTGCCACTGGAGCTGTCCGCTCGGCAACCGTCAGCCAGAATGGCAGGACCGTCTCTATATGGATGACATCGAGGGGGCATATGCGCTTCTGTCGATGAGCGATGACTTTCCTGAATTTACAGGGCGCGTGTGTCCGGCTTTGTGTGAGAAGGGTTGTGTGCTCAACAAGCAGCATGAAGCTGTGACAGTGCGTGAAAATGAGCTTGCCATCGTGGAGCGGGCGTTTGCCGAAGGGCGTGTGAAGCCTCAGCCTCCGACTCAGCGTACGGGCAAACGGGTGGCAGTGATAGGCTCCGGACCTGCCGGACTCGCATGTGCCAATCAGCTCAACCGTCGCGGACACAGTGTGACCGTCTTTGAGAAGAATGAGGCTCCCGGGGGATTGCTCCGGTTTGGTATCCCTGACTTTAAACTCGACAAAAGTGTCATTGACCGTCGTGTAGCACTGATGGAGGCCGAGGGGGTAGAGTTTCGATGCGGTGTGAATGTAGGCCGTGACATCAAGGCAACACAACTGCTCGAAGACTATGACGCCGTGTGTCTGGCTATCGGGGCTGAAGAGCCGCGTGACCTTAGGGTCGAGGGGCGCGAACTCAAGGGTGTGCACTTCGCCCTTGAACTGCTCCGGCAGCAAAACCGCGTCAATGCCGGCCGTAAGTTTACCGAAAAAGAACGTGTGACAGCCAAAGGGAAAAATGTCCTTGTGATAGGCGGTGGCGACACAGGCAGTGACTGTGTGGGCACATCGCATCGACAGGGAGCCATCTCGGTAACGCAGATAGAGATAATGCCCAAACCTCCGGTAGATGATAATCCCGACACGCCGTGGCCCTACTGGCCTGTGGTGCTTAAGACCTCAAGCAGCCATGAGGAGGGGTGTGACCGTCGTTGGCTTCTTGATACTCGCCGTTTCATCCCGGACGACAAGGGGTGTGTAAGCGAAGTTGAGGTTGAAGAGGTAGAGTGGGAAAAAGATTCTTCTAACGGCCGTATGAATCTTGTGCACACGGGGCGTAAGTCGACAATCAAAGCCGAACTCGTGCTTCTGGCTATGGGATTCACCAATCCGCTCGCTGAAGGTCTGCTTGACCAGCTCGGTGTCGAAAAGGATGCGCGCGGCAATGTAAAGGTTGATCCGTTGACGCACGCCACCGATGTGGATAAAGTTTTTGCAGCAGGTGATGTGGCATCAGGAGCATCTCTCGTTGTAAGATGCATCGCAGCCGGCCGTGATGCGGCCAAAGGCATCCATGCATATCTTAGTACAGCCAACTGATGATGTAGCTATATACTGTTGGAGCACGACGGCGGTGTCGGAAAAGTGGGTAGTCACACATTTTTTGTCATCGCTGTCGTGATTTTTATATCAGTGAATGTAAAAATCGGAAATTCCACTCAAAATTTCCTGAAATAATCTCATCAATAAAACACTGTTTTTGTATGATACAATGGTCATGGCTTCATCAAGAGCACAAGAAGTAACAAAAGAGAGCAAAAAAAGTTTGTCTTTCGCGGAGTGATGTAATGCATTGGCGTATAGGTGGTAGACGCGATTTTAACCGTATCGTGTTCAAAAAAGTGAAATTTTTTTTGAAAAATAATTGTCGAAAAATTTGCAGGAACCAATAAAAGTCCATACCTTTGCAACGCAAAAGAGAAAAACACGGTGCCATAGCTCAGTTGGTAGAGCAAAGGACTGAAAATCCTTGTGTCCCCGGTTCGATTCCTGGTGGCACCACCTCAAAAATCGCTAATAATCTAAATTACAGATTGTTAGCGATTTTTCATTCAGTCACTATTCTGCAAAGTCACTACAAAAGTCACTATCAATATCGCGTTTGAATGGCCTTGGACGGTGCTGAACGGTAACGAATGAAAGGGAACTGAATTCTTTAACAAAATTTAATTCAACATGGCGATACTTAGGAGTATTCTTCATCTAACCGTAAACGATTTTCAACTGTGCGACATCATTAACGGAAGAAGAGTGCTCTTTAATGTAAATATCACACCAGAGAATTGTCAACAGATAGTTAGTTGCGACGAGAATGGCACGCCATATAGATTCCATGAAGATTTTATTCCAGTAAGATTTACTCATCAGCTATTCGAAAGCATCCATTCGGTACTGAAAGGAGAGAAGTGCTTGGTGGAAATAAAAGGGATAAAAGTTTGGAAATCCGCTAAGAAAGGGGTTGTTTCAACCAATCCATATTTTGAATATCATGTTTCCTATACATTAGGTAAGACAATTTGGTCTTCTTCGAGAACAGACTATGTGATTCGATAGTCATGTTTCAGTATATATATATATTTAAGTATGTGCGTGAACATTCCGGTATAGTTGAAGGTTTTGATTGTTGTGGGTTAATGAAGGCCCTCACGATTCCACTTTTAATTTATGAAGATTCAGCCCGGAACTATAACACACGAGAGATTCAAGGAACTTATCAAAGAGTGGCTTGACAGCCACCGAGAGGAATACTGCGCTTTCGCCAATGAGATAAGCGGACGCGACCGACAAGGATTTCAAGTAATATTCCAATACGCCCAGATTATTGCGCCGCAATATGCGTCCGCCCTTATGTCGCATATCGCCGACGGTGGCGAAGACAGTATCGGCTCTCTTGAAAAGGTGCTTGCCGATGCAGACATAGGTACGTCAATTCTCAACGACTTTCAGTCCGGCAATCCGGAGTCCATTGTCCCTGCTATGTTGGCGTGGCTATATTTCGGTCAGAGTTGGGAAGTGATGGTTGCCTACAACGAGGATCTGATCCAAGAGAAAAGTTCAGGCTTCCTGTCACGTTGCATGGCACGACTCATAATCCGCGCCGCCATCAAAAGGAGCATAGCACTCGGTCACCGCACAAAAGAGGATTGGGAGAAATTCCGTCAGGTGCAGAAATCAATGGGGCTGACATTGCCTGTGACAGACTCCACTATGCCGGAGTTTGACAATGATATTGAAGCGGAAGATACAGTTGTGGATACGACTGAAGAAGCCGCGACCTCCGAGAAAAAAGAGGAAGCCATCAAGATGCCTGCTCAACGGGGCAGAAAGAGAATCCGCAAGCCGCTTGAGGAATTGATACCGACCAATACCGATAAAATAATTGACGGGATTGCACGGGTCATCAGACAGCATTCCAAAGGCAACCATCTTGCCCTGCTGTTTATATTCTTGAAGGAAGGTTCACATATCGAGGACTGCGACATCACCACTTTCCACGATGCCCTGAATGAAAAATTTACGGAGCATAAGTTTGTCGGCGTAAGAAGTGTGCAGAAGGCGCACAATGAATTGCTCATGCCTATGGGCGGAGGTAAAAGGATTATCGACATAGGACAGTCCAAAAAGGATTTTGAAATGATAACGCAATTATTTGAGAAGGCCGTTGCCTGAAAACATACAACCCAACTGATTTTACAAAGGAACTGAAGCCATCTGACCCTATCGGTCGGGTGGCTTTTCCTGTTTTCCGGCGAGTGGCTCTGAAACCGTTTATTTCGTTTTATTCGTTTAATTAAATGAACGAAATTAAACGAATTTATTTTGCTGATTTGCAGCGTTATAACTATTGCAAAGCGGGCAGTTGCCCATTATCTTTGCACCGCCGTTCCAGACGGGAGCGGTGGCCGAACGGTTTATAACGCCCGCCGAAACCGTTTGGTCCTAACAATCCGGCGGCATCAGTATTTGCCTATGCAAAATCTTTTAGAGTTAGTTAAAAGCGGAGTCACCGGGATTACCATCAGCGTCACCCCCGAAGACCTGCTGTTCTTGGTGAACCAGACCATCGCGGCAGCGAAAGCGGAGCTGCTCACCCCAATGGTGTGCGCGGCACAGGAAGCCCTGCTGTCGAAGAAGGAGGTGATGGAGAAATTCGGAGTGTGCCACACCACGCTTTGGAACTGGGGAAGAAACAAAATCCTCGTTCCTGTCAAGGTCGGCAAGAAAGCGTTTTACCGCCAGAGCGATGTGGCCCGCGTAATCGCCGAGCGTGGCGCGAGATCTTAATCCTTGAACACTATGGAGAACAACGAGATCAAGGAAGACCGCTTTGTGCGGATTGCCACTACCTACTACAAGACCGTCATGCGCCCCAACGCTATGGGCGAACTGTCGGAGTGCCGTATGCCGTGGAGCATATAGACTATTCGGCAGGACTACGGCAAGGACTTTCTTGCCAACATTCCCAAGTATGACGGCTTCTGCTGTGTTCCGGCACACATCGACTACAAGCCCGTTGTCGGCACATTCCTCAACCGTTACTCACCAATCAGCCATATCCCCATGCCGGGAGAGTGGCCGACAATCGAGGCTCTTGTGCGGCATATTTTCGGAAGCCAGTACGACCTCGGTCTTGACTATCTGCAACTGCTCTACACGATGCCGTTGCAGAAACTTCCGATACTCCTTCTTGTGTCGGAGGAAAGAAATACGGGTAAATCCACATTCCTCAACTTTCTCAAAGCATTGTTTGAGGCCAATGTGACCTTCAACACAAACGAAAGCTTCCGCAGTCAGTTCAACTCGGATTAGAACGGCAAACTTATCATCGTGGTCGATGAGGTGTTGCTCAACAAGCGCGAGGACTCCGAACGGCTGAAAAAACTTTCCACCACCTACCGCTACAAGATGGAGGCGAAAGGTCAAGACCGCGAGGAGGTGAGTTTCTTCGCAAAGTTCGTGCTTTGCTCCAACAACGAGTATCTGCCTGTTGTCATCGATCCCGGCGAAACGCGCTATTGGGTCAGGAAGATTGAACGGCTGCAACACGATGACACGGCATTTCTCGACAAGGTAAAAGCCGAGATACCCGCGTTTCTGTACCATCTTTCTGAGCGACCGTTATCCACCACCGAGAAAAGCCGTATGTGGTTTGACCCTGCACTGACCGACACCGAGGCATTGCAGCGGATAATCCGCGCCAACCGCAACCGCGTGGAGATAGAGCTCGCCGAGCTGCTTATGGACATAATGGTGACGAAGAATGTGGATGCCGTGTCATTCTGCATTAACGACATTCTTAACCTCTTCGACTACCAACGGGTCAAGGCAGACCGAACTGCACTGAGAAAGGTGATACAGGAGTGTTGGAAATTATCTCCATCTCCCAACTCGCTTCATACACGACATACCAGATAGGAGTTTTTCTCAACGAACCTGCATACGTTGAGAGCCGCAAGGTTGGACGCTTCTACACCGTCACCCGGCAGATGCTTGAGAACCTTTAATTTTTTTCTCGTTGGATTAGATAATTTGATGAATTGATGAAAAGGTATATAAGAGCATAGCAGTCAATGGCTTTTCTTCTCATCGCCCATTCATCATCGGCTCAACAATGATTAGAACCACCGAAAAGAAAAAATATCGGAAATGAATTTCTCTTTTGACCCGTTTACTTCTTCTTTTCGTTGGTATAAAAATATTGATGAAATGCCGATGAGAAAATAACGAACTATTCAGCAGATAGTTACACCCTCTCTTCATCGAATTATCAATTTCAACACAATCATCAGTTGCTGGGCAAACGCAGCGACAGGAAAGCGCGACACCACGGAACTGAAATTGTCGGAAAATCCGGCGTATTCACAAACTCTTCAAACCAGATATAAGTATGAAACATATTCAGCAAGTAAATTCCGTGCCTGATTCAACTCAGTTGAACGGCACACCCGATAACTCCGTGAAGCAACCCAAATCGTCCAACAAGAAGAAATCGGCTAAATCAGCAGTTTCAGTTGAGTCGGTGAACCCGGTTGACAACACAAATCAAGTTGCCCGGATGCAATCACCCCAACTGTTCACTGATGAAATCGGCATTGCCGATGAAACAAAGCCGGCGACTCAATCAGATGAACCGGGTGCAACCCATACGAGATACCAATCATGTGTCACCGATATACTGAAGAAATCGGATAGAACTGATGAAACCAATATGTCGGCTGAAACAAACGTAGTGGTTGAACCAAGTACAACCGATTTATCGGATGTAGCCGTTGAGCCAACTTCAACGGTTGAACTTGACGCAACCGATACAGTCATTACACCGAGTGCAACGACTGCAACCGTTCAACCCGATACATCGGATGCGCCCGATGAAGCCAAGGCAACGAGGATGAGCCGCAAGCAGAGCCGCGAGGAACTTGACAGCTACAAGGCTGCCTATCTCGCGCCGTTCAAAATCAGCAAGCGTCACACTGTCGTTCTTGACGATGACCTTTGGAACGAGCTTGACTACATCGTGCGTCGCATCGGTGACAGCAAAGCGAACACCACCGCCTACGCCAATTCCATAATCAGCAACCACCTCGCCGAGATCCGGCAGAAAGTGGAAGCGTGGCGCAAGCTCTGAAAATCGCAGTGAACCACTGCACCCGGTACACCGTGGGGCAGCTTCACAAGAAACGGAGTGAATTGGGAAGGCAAGGATATGTTTCGGGATTTCTTTTTCTCCGAAAACGAAACCCGAAACTGCGCGGAACAAGCCGCTCTTTGCCTTCCCCCATTACAATCAATTAAATGACTTCAACAATGAAAGTGACCCATACAAACAAGGGCGGTCGCCCCTCCAAGCCGACCGAAGAGAGAAGGAACCGTGTCGTGACAATCAAGCTGACCGAGGCCGAATACTCCGACCTCCGCAAGAGGGCAAAAGCCTCCGGCGTGAAGATTGCCGAGTTCGTCAGGCACGGGGCGTTCCGGCTCACAATCGTCAGCAGACTGACGGAAACCGAGATGAAAATCTCACAGCAAATACTGCGCCTAAGCCCTGATTTCAATCAGGCTATAACGTGGTTGAACACCCTGAAAATGCACAGGGCGGCGCAGAAACTACTAAAAGTAATCGACACACTCTGGGAAATTCTCGGAAAATTAAGACCAAACAGGGAGGCTGACTATGTTTGCAAGAATACTTAAAAGCGGTTCGTTTCATGATGTCGTGGGGTATGTCACACGCGAGTTCCACGACAAAAAAGAGTACACACCTGACACTTGGCGTATCATTGACAGCGGCGATATTCTCACTCTCGACTATCGCCGAATGGTACAGTCATTTGAGGCGGCGCACGGTTTCATGCCCGATAAGGAAGCCCCTGCCGGACATATATCCATCAGTTTTGACAAGGCGGACGCACCGAGGCTGACCGATGATTTCATGGCAAAACTCGCAAAGGAGTATATGCAAGGCATGAGCATAACCGATACTCAATACCTTGTCGTGCGCCATTTGGAAACGGAACATCCGCATTTCCATATCGTCTATAACCGCGTGAATATGTCGGGAAAGGCGGTCAATGAGCGCAACAATTTCAAGCGGAGCGACAAGGTTGTGAAAGACATTAAAGACAAATACGGCCTCACATACTCGCCGCTGAAGCAGAAATATGAGGACAAAATTCCGGAGTTCCGTGACAAGATACGCGCCGCAATCTATGGGTGCAAATCTTGGGATGAGTTCATGCGTCGGCTTGACTGCGCAGGGATTGAGGTCAGGTTCCATGATGACCGCGACACCGGAAAACATATCGGCGTGAAGTTTACCGACGGTGACATAACGGTGAACGGCAGCAAGATTGACCAACATTTCACCTATCGCCGACTTAACAACCTGTTTGAATTGAACCGCAAGCAGGGTCAAAGCGAGAGGTCTGTGGCGCAGCCGAAAGTAGTCTATCGGCAACAAGAACCGCCGAAACAGCAGAATGTTGTCGAGGCGGTTGCGGAGGCAGTCATCGGAAACGGTCTGGATCTGTTCAAGGTCGGACCCGGCTACGACCCGCAGGAAGAGGCATTTGCTCGTGAGATGAACAGACGTAAAAAGAAGAAAAAAGGAATTAGATTTTAGAAACTATGGCAAACATGTATGATACCGTCAAAAAACAAGGCGAGCAGCTTGACGGACTGCAAAGGAAGGTAACCGACAACACGGAGCGCATCGCGACACTTGAAACCCGGTCACAGGCAACGCCTCCGCCTCAATCGGCGGCTGCGCCGGAAATAACTGTTGTTGTGCCTGACAACGTAGCTACGAAGGAATCCCTTTCTAAATTGCTGGAAAAGGGATTGACAGCCCAAACAAAAATCACGGTGAAGACCGTCACCGAAGGCATCTGGCCGATAGTGGAAAAGATGTCAAATCCCGTCATTGACGAAGACACGCTTGAGAAAGTCGCACAGAAATGCGCCGACAAAGCGTTCGCAAAGCGATACTCCAAGTTGGAGGATTCTGCCGAAAGGTTAAACTATCGCGTCCGCAACCTCTCCAACGGTACGATATGGGCATCAATCCCCCGGTGGTTCTATATCTTCTTCGCTGTCTCCCTTTTATTCAATATTGTGTTCGGCTATGGCTTCTTCTATCTTCTTGGTCAAAACGACAAACTCACGGAGGTGGAATGGCTATACCGTAGAGAACGGACTCTCTATAAATCCGAAGAAGAACTCCGGTTATTACTGAACCATGAGAGAGAATTTTTGACTGGCACACCCCAAGAGCAGGACAGCATCAAGAACCTTATCCGCCATCGGGAGCATAAAAACGAAACCGACAAGACTTTCCTCTACTTTAATCCGACCGAAAAATAGTTCGGGCTAAATAGTAAAGACCACCGAGAAATGAATATCATTTTTTTCGGTGGTCTTTTTTTGATGCGAATCCCGACATTTTCCGGGAGCCGCAGGGTTTGGTATGATTAGCTGTTTTTTCAATTTTTCTTTTTGGGACGGCCACCAAGCACAAATCCCAATGAAAGACTAAAGTTGTTATATCCTTTTCGACATAGATTAAGCTGTGCGCATACTCTTATATGATAGAGAAACTCAACACCGATTCTTGGAGCTGCATAAAAGGACGTACCTTTTGTCGGAAAATATTTGTCTCCCACTACGTCATTGAAGCCAGCGCCTAACGCCATTCCCGCGAATGGATTTATCTTGGTACCTTGACGCAAATTATAGTCGCCTGTCAGAGCTAATGCAAGAGTACGGTTGCTTTGCCAGCGGTCATAGCCGTCATTATACAGATGCTCATATCCGCGTCTTGCGGTGGAGAGATCAAGCATCAGTCCGCAATCCCACGGAGTACCTTTGATGTTGTAACGACCCTCAATGCCGAGAGAGGCGCTTATTTGCGCTTTCCCTGTATGGTAGCCACCAATCGGGGTAGTCAAACCGGCTCTGATTTCTCCTTCAAGCATTTGAACTACCGGAGTTTCTGCAACTATCTTATTGCAAGATAACAGCACTATAAATATCAGCAAAATAATTACTTTTTTTATATTCTTCATCTTCCTGCGAAAAAAGTATAATAAAAATGTCAGAATTGATAGCCTATGGACAGGAATATGTTTTGGCTCAATTCCTTTTTCGGGACCCAAAATTTTGAGCCATTTTGCAGCGTCACATTCCTGCGTCCGGAGTAATAGTCGAGGTTGGAAATGCCATATCCGGCACCAACCACAAAGCAGTCAAAAGCGACATTAATAGATAGCCTTGCGTTCCAATAAAACCATTTAAGCCCTTTGTTTGGAAACTTCATGTAATCTACCATTGTACCAACATCCCCTTTTATATCATAGATGTCGTATGTAAGTGAATTCCTGAAAGGACAGGCAAGACTGATTCCCGGCTCGGCTTGAAGCCACAACCGTATGTATTCTTTATTTTTCAAAAGATTTGGAGATTTGAAAATTACAGTTGGTTTGAAAATAATCCAAGCAATATTCTTCTCATTATCCGTCAAACTTGCCTCTTTGCCGTTTATTGTGGTCTGTCTGCTTGGTTGATTATATTGAGAGGTCAACTCCATGCCGAAAGCCACACCCATGTATTTATGAAAGTGCCATGCGATAGACGGCTCTATCGACCATGCCTGATCGTTGTTAAGGTAGATACCGCCGTAAAGCGTCGCGGTAAACGGATTTTTTTCTTTCTGAGCGAAGATTTCCAGTGATGGCAACAATAAAGCAAAAAGTATCAAAAATTTCTTCATATCCGTTTTATTTCAAGATTGCGGAGGCTGCGCCTGATTGTTCACCTACTTCATTGCCGCGTTGTACTTTCTTGCCGTAGCCGAATGTATAAGTGGCGGTGAAGTTTATGCGAGGGTGTGATGATGTACCGATGATAGTCTGCTGTTCGTTATAATATGGTGAGGCTGTTGTATTGGTCGCACCGTCCCAGCCTTTATTGAAGAAGTTGGCTGCCATTACGCGCAAATTCCAATTGGCGTTTGCCCAACCGACAGTCACACTATGGAAATTCCGACCTTTATTTATCCGGGGAGAAGAAGTGAACATGCTTTTCTTAGGACTCTCGTAATAGGCTTGGAAATAGAAGCTGTCGAGATAATAGCTTGCCTGAGCCGTCACTCGGAACGAATTGCAGTTATCGTTAAAAATGCCGGTTGATTTGTAGAATGATTGACTGGGATTGGCATAGAGCTGGAGTTTTCCGTTGAGCAGTTTCCAGTTAGCAGCCAATCCAATCTCACCGTTGAGATAATCGCCGTCGTTGATATATGACCGTAACAGGGCTTTACCATCCTGATATGGTGTATAGACAAGCAACTGACGGTCATACATACCGAAATAGCGTCCGTAGGCACTCATGCCGAAAGCGTTTGACGGCATCCATGTATATGCGAGGTTCACTGTTGTGTGTCTGCAATTTTCCAATAATGGATTGCCGGTAATATACATAAGTTCATTATCTCGGAGTAAATCTGAAGATTTCTCCGATATGCCGGGGCTGTTTGTAGCATACTGGAAATAGGCGGAGAAACTGTTTCGCTGATTCGGGACATACCGCACATTTATGTGTGTGAACGGATACGTGTCACTGTTCGTCTTTCCATTTATATCGCTGTTTTCCCAAGCGAAACCGGCATCAAGGTTGACCGATATTTTCTGTGTCTGGAAATTATAGCCGACCATTCCTGCGGCAAAAGCGTTATGGAATCTGTCTCTATATCCGTTGTCGCCGGTGTATTCAAGACGGTTGATGTTGTCACCACCATTGCCTCCTAACATAATGGAATGTTTCTGCCCTAAACTTTTTCTGATATACAAATTCAGACGATAGTTGTAAGCATCCTCTTTGGCATGGCGGTATATCGTGGGCTGAGATGATGCCGCGTAATCGGTATAGTCATTGCCGTGGGTATAGTTGAACGACGGCGAGAAATCAATCGAAAAGCCCTTTGGTAAAGCGAAGAAATATGTTCCTGAATAAGCGACTGAATTGGAACGGTTCGGATTCTTTCTGTCAAAAGAATATCCCTGAGCAGAATTTGGTGAATACTCCAGTTTGCCGGAATATTCATTGGTTGGCACGCCTAAGTTTGTAAACGCAAGCAGATTGCGTATCTGAATCTTGTCGCTATTGTAGGTGGCGCGGAAAGTAACGGGATATTGATTCTGCTTATAATGTGATGATTCAAGAGTCTCCTTGCGTGTTACGGAATATTCCTTGCCGTCGTTATCAGTAAGGCGGTAGATGCCCTCAGTCGTGTTGCCAATATGATGGTTGTTCCAGTTATTGGCACCGGCAAACAGGTCGTAAGTCATCTTCTTGTAAGTAAACTTCGAGAAAATGTTGACACGGCTTGACAGACCTACAAGGAAATTTTCATTTGCTGTGATTTTGGTATAACCGCCGTAGGCGTATTCCTGCACTATGATATTGATTACTCTCTCTGCTCCACGGAAACGAGGGTCGGTAGGAAATTCCAGATATTCCACACGCCTCACATCAGCTGTGCGCAGTCCCTCCATTTCCTCTTTTGAGGCTTCAAGGAAGTTGATGTAAATGGCTACGTTGCCACCGACATTGTCTGTCACGGTCTCATCAATCGGATTTATCCTTATTTGAGGAATGGCCATCTGCCGGAGAAGATCCACGGCATTTTGAGCCGCGTTCTTCTGCTTACCTGTAGGAGTGTATGTTGACTTTGTCGATGAAGTGCGTTGCATTTGTGCTTGCACTACTACTTCATTAAGTTCTTGCGACTTTATGGTGTCGGTGACCTCCTGTGCTTTCACTGAAAACGATGAAAACACTACAAGGGATGATATGATAAGTCTGGTTTTCATTTGCTTGTCGGGCGGGCTTTATATTTATAGAATGTGGTTGTTTGATTGGGGATAAGTACCGGGTCGTGGGTTGACCATTGCACCCACAATTCCGTTGGTGTGAGCTTTTTGATAAGCCAATAGCCATCCATTGCATTTCCGGCTGTCTGAATGACAGCGAAATTCTCAGTAGTGAAAGTCCATTGAAAATATCTTACATTCTCTTTCACGGTTTCATCTTTCAAAGAGCCGACAGCAAACCAGCCTTTCCCTTTAAGGTCGAAATAATATATGGACGTTCTATCTTCAATGACTTGCTCGTTTCCGAGCCCGTAATCAGCATATACCTCAACCCACTCGTTCCCAGTCAGCATTGACAAGGTGTTTTCCTGACCCTCGTCAAGATAGCCCGTGCGCCCTTCGCATGAAGAAAGGCACACAAGCAATATGGTAAGAAGTGATAATACTACCGCTTTCATTCTGAAATTGTGACGGACAGCGTTCCGTCGCCGACAAGATTTTTGCCTTTGAGTGACATTGACTGATTACCTTCTCCAGTGTATATTCGATAAAAGGAAGCATGGCAGGGAGATTGCACTCCGGCCACAATGACAGTGCCGGCATCAGAATCGGAAGATATACCGAATGAAAGTTGGTATAGATAGAACTTGGAAAGACTGTTTGCAGAAATAGTCATTGTCATTGATTCGGGAGCATGGAAATAGCGTGGTTCCAACTGTGTACCGTCAAAAAGCAACTGAACAAGGTTAGCACCGCTTCTTGATTGTGTGAAAGCCTTATTTATCTCAATCTTATTATCGCCATTAATCTTAATGAGATAAGTATGTTTTATTAAAGAATTAATGCAATGAAATCCATTTTCAAACGTTATTGTCTTACATATACTTATCTCTCCAATTATGTCAAGACAAGCAACGAAGATAAATATAAGCGAGGAGCAACGAACTGCTCTGGAAAATGGATACCGGAATGGCTCTACCCACTCGTTCCGGATGCGATGCCTTATGGTGTTAGGCAAAGCGGATGGACTGAGCAATGCAGCTGCAGGAGCACGGGCAGGACAAACATACCAGCGTGTAATGCATTGGGTCAAAAGATTCCAGTCCGATGGAATTGCGGGACTGAGAAACAAACCGGGGAATGGCCGAAAGCGCATTATCAGCACCAAGAAGGACAAGGAGGCGGTGAGAGAGGCCATACGAAAGCATCGCCAGAGTGTTTCCAAAGCCAGGGCAGCCTGGGAGGAAGCTACCGGGAAACAAATCAAGGACGGAGCCTTCAGGAATTTTTTATCCTTGATGGCGCAAGATTTGGACGTATAAGAAAAACGCCCAAAGGGACACCCTCGCCGCAGGAGTACGCTTATAAGAAGGAACTCCTGCAAGAGCTTGAACGTCAATGGGAATCGGGATTCATTGATTTGTATTACGGAGATGAAAGTCATGTATGCACCGAAGGATATGTGCCTTATGCATGGAAATTCAAAGATGAGGATTTCTGTGTGCCGGTTTACAAGTGCGGCAGGCTCAACATCTTCGGAATGATAGACCGCAACAATACTTACCACGGCTTCACGACCACCGAAAACATAAACTCCGACAAGTTTATCGAATTCATGGAAGACTTCTCCCTCGGAATCTCTAAAGAGACCGTTGTGGTTCTCGACAACTCCTCCGTACACAAGAGCCGCAAGGTAAAGGACTGCCTTCAAAGATGGAAGGACAGGGGTCTCCACATATTCTATCTCCCTCCCTATTCCCCACACCTCAACATCGCTGAAACTCTTTGGCGAATTATGAAGGGGAAATGGATACAGCCCCATCTCTACGGAGATAAACACGTCTTGTTCGCCACCGTAGAAGACATCCTCTCCAACGTTGGTAAACGATACATGATTAATTTCTGTAGACCTGCGGCTTAACATATCAATACATTAATTTATTTTTACGATATACTTACGAGAAAATTCAAGAAGAGGTTCTCCTCCAAAGAAAGACAATTTTATAAGATTGGTTCTTTCTATTGTCTGGCCAATAAGAGCCTTTGTCCTTTCTAGTATATCATTATTCATTATTGGTGCATTACGATGGTTCTCGTAGCAATACCAACAATTAAAATTGCACCTAAGTGTTGGATTTATAATGAAAGTGAAACTATCAGAAGATAATGTGTTGGAGTTCCAGATCTCAATAACCTTTTCTCTCTCGTTTAGATTCGAGGGTACAATCATGCCATTCTCTTGAAGAAGAGAAAAAATTGTAGGTGTTATAACAGAAATGTCTCTCAAATCTACTTCATGACGAATTGCGATGAATTTGTCGGAGACAGAGTTGTATAGTAAATCACTCTTCTCAGACATGGGAACTCTGATATTGTATAGGCTTAATTTACTCATAAATATAGTTGATAAGTGTAAAATCGTTAATTTATCAGCAGATGATCAAATCATCTGCTGATAAATTTTTCTTTAGCTGCTCAAGTGTGAGAGATGAGATCATCACTCTTGCAGTTGTTAGTAATGGGACACGGGCAGTTGTCTGTGTTGCATCCGTAGTTCGATTTTGCATCTACGGTGGTCGTAGCAGATGCAAATCCTCCTGTGAGAAGGATGGCTTCGTCCTCTTTGAGGATCTCAGCATCCAGCGTTGAGATGAAGCTGGATAGGGTTGTGTTTTCTTTTTTCATAGCTTTATGAGTAAAACTGTTCAACTAAAAAAAACAAAATATGGAATTTAAAGTTGGGTGCATAACAAAATTTTACAGAAATAATCTGGTTGTAGTGAATGAATATTTTTTAGTTTCATTTTGTGGATTGGAAAATAATCACTAACTTTGTAACAATAAAACAATATAAAAATAAAACATTAAATAAATATAGCAATATAGATGGCCGAAGATAGAGTGGAAGAGCTCAAGAGAATATTGCAGCAGAATGAGGTGAGTGTCGCCAATGCTCATGAGGCTTTGGAGCACCATCTCAATCAACTGCACCGTCTTGGGGCAACCTTGGAAGATAACGTGTGTGAAGTCCTCAGGAAAGTAATTGTTCAGGCAGAAGCTATCGAGGAACTTGACCGAATAACAAATTGGACATGGCGAAAATAATAGCGATAGCCAACCACAAGGGTGGTGTGGCAAAAACAACGAGTTGCGTAAACATAGCCGCAGCCTTGGCAAAAATGGGCCGTCGGGTGTTGTTGGTGGATGTAGATCCACAAGCGAACCTTACGAGCAGTTTCACTGACGAAAGCAAGATAGAGGCTTCAATCTATGATGCAATGAAAGGCGCTCCGGCACCAATCATGCACATATTGGAGAACCTTGATTTGATACCATCCCATATAGATCTTGCCGGAGCAGATATGGTGTTCAGTAATAAGATTGCCCGGGAACAGATCCTGAAGAATATCCTTGATGAACTGAAGGCTGGATATGACTATATAATTATAGATACACCCCCCGCTCTTGGTTTGGTGACAATCAATGCTCTCACTGCCGCTGACAGTGTGATCATATCAATCTGTGCGGAAACTCTCCCTCTCCGAGGTTTGGTGATGCTCGATGAAATGATAGGAGACATCGCTCAAAGCATCAACAAGGGACTTCATGTTTCTGGCATCATAATCGCCAAGTATAATCGGCGCAAACTTGATAATGCGGTTATCGAGGCTATACGTGAGAAGTATGGAGATAAGATCTACAAGACCTATGTAAGAACTTGTGTGTCGGCGGCAGAAGCTCCGACATATCGTCAAAGTGTTTTGGACTATGCTCCGGGGTCAACCGTTGCGGAGGATTATAGAGCACTCGCAAAAGAAATAGACAAACAAGATAAAAATAAATAAGTATAACAATATATAAATAAAACAATATAAAAAGTATGGCAAAAAAGACATTGACATCAGGATTGCTTGGTACAGTGACAGGCTTGAGCAAGGAGGCTGAATCAGTATCTACTAATTCGGCTGTTGCCCCTGTCGAAATGCCAAAAGAAGTGGCACCTGAAATACCGGGACAATCCGATAAGCGCAGACCGGGAAGACCATCTGCCAACTCTGGAGAACCGGAAATATGTGTGACATTCAAACTTCCGGACTCACTTGCCCAAGAAATAAAGATGCTTGCTGTGGTTGAGCGTACAACTCAAAAGGAGATCATAACGACTGCATTGAAAGAGTATGTTTCTCAAAGAGTAAAATAACAATATAAAAATATTTCAATATATAATTAAACAAATAAAACAATTTATATTGTTGTTAATTGGAGCGGTCGCATTTGAGTCCGCTCCAATTAAATTCACATACGTTCTCTATATGAAATAGGAGCAGATTTGTGTATTTCGGGAGAAATGTCTATTTTTGTAAAACTGTAAAAGAAATTGTATTGATAATATACGCCCCCCTAACGGGGCACGAGGAACGAGTGCCCCCCTGTTCAAAATTTTAGATTATGAGTATAGATTTTAGTAAGATTGACTTGAATAATTTTGATTTCGATACTCTTCCTGCGGATGAGTACCGGGAGTTTCTTCAGGCTTGGTCGGATTATCATGGTCGGCTGAACCGTGTTTCTGTGGATGTGTTGGAGCAGGAGTTTGAGCGTAAATCCGATTATCTTCAGTGTGGGGAGCATTATGAATTGTCAGAGCTTTATCCTGATGAGTTTGTCGAGTTGTTGTTTGAGAGGAAAGCCTTTGAACATGGTGAGGGGATTATTCCTTTTGAGGAAGTACAGAGCTATGAATATCAGTTGTGGTTGAAGCAGAAGATCCGGAACAAGGCTTTGAGGTCAGAGTCCTCCAATTCAGATGATGCACAGTCAGAGAAGATAGACTATAGTGGTTATCGTATGTGGAGATATAATCCTGTGGTGTTCTATAAGGATGGAAAGAAGAATAGGCATAGGTTGTTGCTGAAGGATGATGGCGAGAGTCTGAGTTTCCTCAATGGGCGGGATTTTGCGATATTGTCCCCGGTGACTTATGTAGGGCGTACCAACTCTTATAGGAACGCTCGGTTTCTTTATGCCTTTGCGATAGATCTTGACGGTGTGAGTATGCACGAGGTCCGGATGTTGTTGCGTGGTATGACAACGGGGGTCTATCCTGTTGCCAACATCATAGTCAATTCCGGACATGGGATTCATGTGTATTACCTGTTGAAGCGTCCGATTGAAATGTTCGCCACTCGCCTTGATGCGTTGAACAAGATGAAACGAGGTTTGACCAAGATTGTGTGGCTCGTGTCAAAACTTGGTGCGGAGAGGGCGCAGGTTCAGAGTGTGGTGCAGGGCTTCCGTGTGCCGGGAACCAAGACAAAGTTCGGCAAACCTATCCGGGCATTCTGGAACCGTTCCGCGCCCATGCACACGCCGGAGGAACTGAATAGCTTTTTAGGGCGTGCTTTTGGATTGTCTGATGAAGAACTCGGACAGTTGACAGATAAGACTCCGCATAATCCGTCCCGTGTGACGCTGAAAGAGGCGCAGGAACGATGGCCGGAGTGGTATGCCTCCCGTGTCATAGGACGTCGCAGGGTAGGCAAGAAGTGGCAACTCAATCGTGGATTATATGATTGGTGGTTGAATATCCTTAAAGACGGTCAGCAGGTGGAAGTGCATCACCGGTACTGGTGTATTCTTACATTGGTTGTCTATGCTGTCAAATGTAGCGTACCCCGTGATGAAGTCCTTGCCGATGCACTATCCTTGGTTCCGGCTTTTGACCGCAAGACTGAGACAGTGGATAATCCCTTTACGGAGGACGATGTAAACGATGCCATGAGAGCTTATGACGAGGAATATAACAAGTGGCCGCTTAGGGTTATTGAGACAACCACAGGTATAAAAGTAGAAAGAAATAGACGTAATGGAAGAGAGCAGAATGTCCATTTACGAAGAATTAGAATGCTTCAAGAAGTAGATTATCCTGATGGCACATGGCGTAAAGGGAATGGACGAAAGATTGCAACTCCGGGTAATAGTCCTCATGCCTCTATCATAAAAGAATGGCGAGCGAAGAATCCGGATAGCAAGAATAAATCTTTGTGTGCCCGGGAGACAGGACTCTCCAGACCTACTGTTACCCGGTGGTGGGATTCTGCCGTGCTGGAACCACTAAAACAATAAAACATTAAAACATTAAATAAATAAAACAATATATATTGTTTTATTGTTTGGCTTGCGAGTCCGTTTCATAGTCCTCTTCAAGAACTATAACCATAGTATGAATGTTATTTGTAAGGAAAATATTTATGCCAGAATGTTCAGGTAAAATAATTTTCAGAAATATGAATTTTCAAAACAAATAACAAATGCTTTATCAATGGATGAAACAGAAGAAGAAAAGGTTGATCTTTTAGCAGTCAGAAAATCTTTTGAGAAAGATCCAAGAAAGGTCATTGAGATAGAGATGAACAAGGATGGCATATTCTCCGAGAGAACCATATATGCTATGGAAAACACGTTGAATTTAAGCCTGCTTTCTCCCCCTGAGGGACCGAAGCTGGCAAATGAGGCAGAGGCTCTATTTGTATTGTCAAAGAACGGACATATTTTGGAAACCGTAGAGTCTGATTTCATAGAGGGTTATATCTCCCCTATGGTATATCGCTCTTCCTCGATGAAGTTTCCGCAGGTTCCAATCGCCCCGAAGTTCGTGAAGATGATCAAGGATATGAACGCCGGAAGTGGTGTCCCGCACGCTACGATCACATCTACAATCAACAACATACTCGACCGCTTTTTCAGTGGGTATTTGCTTGTGAGTAACCGTGTCAAAATGGGATATGGCAAGGTCGGGGAATAGCACAGGTATCCTCCGGAGGTCAGTTGTTTCAGGCGGTTCCATCGCTTGCGCGAGAGCAAATTTTTCAAATTTGCCATAGCTTAATAGGGCAAAATATTGGCTAAGCCACCGCATCCACTCCGTTGGGATGCTATATTTAACCCTATTAAGGCATGTGGCTTCGCCCCCTACAACCCCCACAAGGGGAGTGTCCTCTCCCCTTTGAACCCCACCGCCGGGATGACCCTTCCCGGACCCTCGGACAAGGACTTCCAGCCCCCGTCACCCCCGGGCAGAGAGTGACCCTCTCTCTGCACTCTCCGGCAAAGGGAACAGCTCTGCGGCCGCCGTTCCCCTTGCATCCCTTCCCGGCCGTTTCCGTCCACCTTCCACTGAAAATATATGAGCCACTATACAGTCTGCCATTATGAGAAATGCTACGGTCCACCGGTGTCCTACTCTACCCATATCGAGAGGAAGAAGGCGGACGGAACGGAGCATGTGCCGTACAACATCAAGCGCAGAGACCTTACCAGACATAACAAGGAGTTTATAAAGGAAGCCCGTGAGATTGGCCGCAGCGCAGCCATCGAGAAAAGACTTGATGCTGTCCGTCATCAGAAGGATGCCGACGGCAATGAATACGAGCGCAAGATCCGGAAAGGTCAGATATGCTGCATCGAGATTCGCATGAGCGCATCGGTCGAGGGTATGGCTGAGATCATCGAGCAGGGCAGGCTGATGGAATGGTGCCGGGAGTCTATCAAGTGGGCGCAGAAAGAACATGGCAAGGAGAACATCGTGAGTGCGGTTCTGCACATGGACGAGGAGACTCCGCACCTTCATGTGTCTCTTGTCCCTGTTGTATCCGGAGAGAGCAAGAAACAGAGGACTACAAAAAAGAGAGCCGCCAAGGATAAGGAGAAAGCGGAGAAGAATGGCGAGGAAGTCCCGAAGAAGAAACGCCGCTATAAGAAAAAGGCGACAGTGGAGACCTTGCGGCTGTGTGCCGATGATGTCATGACCCAATGGGATCTGAAAAGGCGGCAGACAGAGTATGCTGTTGCGATGGCTCCTTTCGGACTGGAGAGAGGTGAGGAAGGAAGTCCTGCCAAGCACAAGGATCTTGCCCAGTATTATAAGGAGCAATACGAGCTGCAACGCGGGCGGCTGGACGAATTGCTCAAGGAACTTGCCGGACAGGAGGATCTGGTGAAGGAGAAGAACAGGGAGATTCTTAAAAAGGACAGTCAGATCCGGGAGCAGGAAAAGGAACTGAACGAGACCAGGAGTGAACTCACTGAAAAGAAAAATGAGATAGCCCGGCAACAGCAGCAGCTCGACAAACTTCTTCCGTTGATAGTGAAGGCGCAGGACAGGCTCGACACTTACACTGAAGCCGGAGAATATGCCGAGGGTCGCATAGAGTCCGCTGACCGTCTTCTTCAGGCGGCGGACAGCAGGGAGAAAGAGGTTGCCAAGGTTGAGAAGGAGGCATTGGATAGGATAAACAACGCCTCGATAAGTTTCCTTGCCAAGAAAGAGGTTGAGAGGCTTGCAAAGGAGAATGCGGAGCTGAAGTTGCTCGTGTCCGGCAACGCCACCGCACTGGAGAGAGAAGCCGCTGCCACACGGCATGAGAAAGCCGGAAGAGAGAAGGCGGAACGGGAACTGCAACATCTGAAGGAAACCGTGTCCGGCACACAGACCGCACTTGAGCGCAGACATCCTCTTGAAGCCCGGTTGATAAGGGAACTTGTGTCGATTGAGATTAAAGATCCGGATTATCAGGATGCCATTCTTTCGGGTCAGACCTTGACATGGAAGAAATATCCGTTTATGGATCCGGCGACAGGAAAGAGGATTCCGGAGGAATATGCCGATAATATCTCCGTGAGGATTGAAGGACATGGAGAAGACTCGTTCATCTCCATATGCGGTAAGCGTATCTCCGATTTCTTCCGGGATATCTGGGCAAAGGTGAAGGCTGCACTTGGAATAAAGCAGCGTCAGGAGGAAGAGAAAAGGAAGCAGCAGACACAAAAGCCGGACACGGGACAGACTCAGGAACCTCCGAAGAAAAGCAGGGGAAGGCGAATGTAGGGATAATGCGTCCTTACAGTCGGCTTGCCGTATAAACCGTAGGTGCGTAGCCTAATACGCACCAGTCAAGGACAGGTGTGCTTCCATGATTGGAGCCGATGCCGGACAGCAAGCTGAATCAAGTTGTTTTCTTGCGTTTGTCGATGGCTCTGTAAAGGGTTGCCCGGCTAATTCCGGTTGCCTTGGTTATCTCATCTATAGAGTGCAGCTTTGAGTCGTACATCTTCAGAGCGGTAGATACTTTGCTTTCATCAGACTTTGGTCTGCCTCCCTTACGTCCTCTTGCCCTCGCAGCTTCAAGTCCTTGCCTTGTGCGCTGCCGTGTGAGATCTCTCTCAAACTGTGAGAGTCCGGCAAAGATTGTGAGCAGCAGATTTCCCTGTGGTGTGGTGGTGTCGAGCCATGTCTCTCTCAGTGATTTTATCGACGCTCCGGCTTCATGTATTCTCTCGATGATTGAGAGCAGTTCCTTGACGGAACGCCCCAGTCGGGTAAGTTCCGTTATTATCACGGTGTCTCCGGAACGGAGGGAGTCCATCATCCTGTCAAGTTGCTGACGCTCCTTTTTAACTCCGGATATCTTCTCACTGTATATCCGCTCACATCCGTTCTGGGTGAGCAGATCTGTTTGCCCATCGAGGTTCTGCCCGGTGGTCGATACTCTTGCGTAGCCTATGATCATGGTTGGAATAGTTGGTCTCCGGTAACCTGAATGGGGATCTCAAAAGAATTGTTGTTCTGAAGAACGCCGTTTGATGTAATGAGAATGGGTTGTGCCACTTTGTTCCTTGGAATATAAAGGTTGAATATACTTAGTCTGTTGTGAATCTTTTTCAGTTCACTGTCGGTCAGTCTATATCCAGTCGGGGCATATTTAATCTCACAGATGTTGATCACATTGTCTGCTCTGTCGATGATAAGGTCAATCTGGGCTCCGGGATGCTCATTGTTCTTCTTGACATGCCATGAGAACAGACTTGCCGATATGCCGGAAATACCTATGGCATATTTTATTTGTCTTGTATGCAGGAGGCACACTCTCTCAAAGGCAAGACCACACCATGTGTTATACGTTGGAGTATTCATCGATCTAACCCAGTATTCTTCATCAATCCCATGTGCCTTTTTTACGAATTGATAATAGAATAAAGTATAGCAGTCAATAAGTTGGTATAAGGCGTCCTTCAGATGTTTGTCGGTATGGCAGTATTTACGGACGAAGCCACATTCGATAAGATCTTCCAATACTCGGCTGAGTTGACCATTACTTTCAAGTTTCCCTTTCGTTATGATTTCATCACGGGTCAATCCTGATTTTTTACCGGAGAGAGCTTCTACGACAGATATATATTTATCCGGGCTGTTGAACATGGAGGAATAAATGTAGTCGAACTCATTGTGTAGTTCTCCGTCTTCGTTAAGGAAAAGATTGTTTATGTTCTTTCCCATACTCATTTTAGCCTCCAGCTTAGTCCAGTAATACGGAACCCCACCCATGACCATATAACCTTCAACAATCGTGTTGCGGTTGAGTGGCAATTTCAAATAATGAACCAGATCCTCGCATTCATGAAGAGAGAACTGTTGGAGCTTAATCTTGAATGTTACCCGGTTGTATAACCCTCCTTTATTGCGGAATATTTTGTTTATTATCCATGATGTTGCACTGCCACAGATGATAAGGAGTATATCTTTTCTGGCGGAGGCCCATCCATTCCAGAAATGTTCAAAGGCCGGGATAAACCGGGAATTACGGGCATCCATCCAAGGCAGCTCGTCAAGGAATATGATTTTACGTTGTTCCTCCGACTTCTTTATAAGATGTTCCAATAGGAAGAAAGCATCAAACCAGTCTTTAGGTGGTTTTTCTGTCGGATCCAATCCCTGTTCAAGAAGGCTTTTGTAAAATACATCAAGCTGTTCCTTATTGCTGGCCTTGAATATTCCGCTGTACTGGAATGTGAATTTACCCTCAAAGGTTTCCCTTATCAGGTAGGTTTTACCGATTCTGCGCCGCCCATACACAGCCACAAACTCTGAATGGTCAGAGTCATAGGCTCTTTTTAGTTTGGCTGTCTCTTCTTTTCTGCCGATTATCATAGCTTTTATTTTTCTGCAAAGATACAAAATAAAATTGAATTATAGCCAAAAGTGGCTAAAAACACCCATATTTGGCTATAATTCGATTTATGGAAAAGAGGAACAACATGATAATGAGTCGGTATCTTTCAAAGGAATCAATCTCAAAAGTCAGAGTGCTTGCTCTGTTTTGAGTTGATGATTTTGAGATGGCTTATGAAACTGTATCCGGCATGTATATTTCTATCCTAAGATAGTTCGCCGGGCAGTCTCAAAAACGGTCGATTTAGATATGTACCCTTATCCGATGAAATGCCGGAGGATAGATTCTCCGTTGGAATATGGGTATGGCAATAGACATACCGCAGCGATTAGGGCAATGAAAACGATTGCAATAATTGCTATACCCCATCGGACTAATGATGGAGGTATCTCTCCTATGAGTTGTCTGACTTTTTCGGAGCGAAGCTCGATCTTGTCATGTGTAGTTTTATCTGCTTCCATGTCAATTTCCTAATTCAAGTTGGTTTTTAACGAGATTATAGTATGCTCCTTTCTTTTCTATAAGAGAGGTATGATTGCCGGATTCTATAACTTTACCACTATCGAGGACTATGATCTGGTCGGCGTTCCTGACTGTAGACAGACGATGAGCCACAACAACAACAGTCCTTCCCTTGTAGAACTCATCGAGGTTTTCCACAATAGCTCTCTCATTTTTGGCATCGAGGGCATTTGTTGCTTCATCGAGGAAAATGAAGTCTGGGTTCTTATAGACTGCTCGGGCAATGAGTATTCGCTGTTTTTGTCCTTGGCTTAAACCTACGCCATCGCGCCCGATTTGAGTATTATATTTCAGAGGTAGTCCCATAATATAGTCATAGATATTGGCTATTCGGGCTGCTCTTTCAAGACGTTCGGTGTCAATATCTCCGTCATCCACAGCTATGTTCCGGGCTATGGATTCTGAAAATATTACACCGTCTTGCATGACCACACCACAATGTCTGCGCCACCATTTGAGATTATATTCATTGATATTGCTTCCTGCAATAGAGATTGAGCCAGACATTACAGGATAATAGCCAAGTATGAGTTTTATAAGCGTTGTTTTACCACTTCCTGATGCGCCAACAATAGCCGTCACTTTTCCTTCAGGTATGTCAAAAGATACATCGGTTAGAGTATTCTTAAGTGCATGTTGGTCATATTTGAAATTCACATTTGTTAGTGTGATAAATTTCTCATCATTAAATTCTGATATCTGATTTTCTGCGGTTTCTTCATTATTACCCTCATGGATTTCATTAATGCGTTCAAGGGATATTTTCACATCTTGTAAGGAATAGATGAACGACATGAACTGTTCCACAGGAGAGTTTAGTTGACCAATAATATACTGTACAGCAAGCATGGCTCCAAGTGTCATCTGCCCATTAATAACAGCAGTGGCAGCAAGAACTGTAATGACTATATTTTTTACTTCATTAATGAATATACAGCCGGCTTCTTGAGTTTGTTGAAGCTTTAATGATTTCATTTGTACGCAAAATAAATCAGCTTGAGTATCTTCCCATTCCCATCTACGACGTTTTTCACAGTCCTGCAATTTTATTTCTTGCATGGATGTTATGAACTGATATGTTTTATTTTGGTTGTTTGCCTGCTGCTCAAATAATTCATAGTCTAAAATCTTCCGTTTATTTAAGAATATGGTTATCCAAAGTCCATAAATAACACTACCAGCCATGAATATAATGAAAATGAGATTATTGTATATAAGCAAAACTATTCCAAATATAGTAAAACTCATAAATGTAAAAATGACACCAAGAACCTGATTTGTTAGAAAAGTCTGTATTCTCGAATGATCATTAATGCGTTGTAATAAATCACCCATTAACTTTGTATCAAAAAAAGACATGGGGAGTTTTAGCAACTTTATAAAAAAGTCACTAACTAAGGATATATTAATACGCATGGATATATGAAGGAGTAACCATCTGCGAATAAAATCAGTTGCAGTTTTTCCAATGACTATCATTAGTTCTCCTAATAGAATTAACCAAATGAAGTGAATATCATTATGCTTTATTCCGATATCTACAACAGATTGAGTTAAAAAAGGGAGAATAAGTTGTAAAAGACAACCCAATATAAGCCCTAATAAAATTTGGATTAAATGCTTTTTATATAGAGTTAAATACTTAAATAAAAATCTAAAAGAATGGTGTGAGTTGATCTTTTCAAACTTAAGACTAAAGTCTAAAAAATTTTCATTCGGCTTTAGGAATAGAGCGAACCCAGATGCTTCTGTTTCTGCTTCATTTTCTGCCCAATGTTGAATAAAATCAGTTATGGGGCATTTGTATAAGCCTTTACCTGGATCCGCAATATAAAAAGTGTTTCTCTTTATTTTATATAGAACAACAAAATGATTGTGATTCCAATGAAGAATACACGGGCTATCATTATTAAACAAAGAGCCGATTTTTACTTTACAAGGTAATGCGTCAAAGCCAATAGCTTTTGCGCTATTGGCCATTCCTAAAAGAGAAATACCCTCATTCGTTGCAGAACATATAGAAGAAATGGCAGACAGAGAAATTTTAGACCCATAGTATCTACAGATCATACCAATACATGCAGCTCCACACTGCATATTATCATGCTGTCTAATATATGGGAACATCAGAATCTATTTTTCTCAGTTTGTCCTGCACCTGTTCCTTTGTAGCGGCTCTTTGAGGTGTTGAAATTGTAGCGGATTGTCAACTCCACATTTCGACCGTGATTGTTGACATTTGACTGCATCATCACATTGCCGCTGTATATATTTGCCTTGTATATCTGACCGTTGAATATGTCATTCACGCCAAGATAAACGGTAAGGCTTTTGTCAAGGAACATTTTATAGACCCGGAGATTGACGGTTGAAAGAGTATGGGTATAGGCCCAGTTCTTCCAATCACCGTGACTGCGCCACCATAGTGAAGCCTCGATAAACCAATCGTGCGGAAGTGTCAGGGTATTATTCATTTGAATGGTGAATATGGGGCTGTTCATTTTCTTATGCTGCCCGAGATATTCGACATCAAACCACTGCTTCTGCATACCCAAGGAGAGCGACGGGTTGTATATGCCGAATTGAGGTGAGGCGTTTACAAATATTGAAAACAACTTGTGGCTCGGCATATTGGTGACGGTGAACACGTTGATACGGTCGTTGCCCTCATACGGTTCATAGACCTGCACGATAGCATCTTTTGTGTAGGAATACTGGGCTGAAAGGGTTATGTATTTCCAAGATGCCTGTGCGGTAAAGTCCTGTCGTTTGGAGGGCACGAGATATGGGTTGCCACGGGTATATAAAATGGAATTTACATAGAAATAGTTGCCGTTAAGATTTTGATATGTCGGTCGCACGGTTCGGTTGCTGTATGATAACGAAAACCTGAAATCACCGGGCGAATAAGTTATGTTGGCCGACGGAAAGAAATTGTCATAGGTCTTGCTCTGCCCGTCTGCGAGCCGATTGTTGATATAATAGTCGGATTTAACGTGTTCGTATCTAACTCCGGCTGATGCGCTGAAATCACCGAAAGTCTGGCTGACTTCCGCGAACACACCGATATTGTTTTCCCGTACATCGGTTTCCTCGCTGTTCAATATCGCTTCCGGATTTTGAAAATCGTTACGGCTGCGAGAGTTGGTATATTCTTCTCCGATGAGTACGCTCCCTTTCGGCAGTTGATATGACACCGTGGCCTTTTCAGCGAAAAGGCGGTTTCGGGAGGTGTTGAATGTCGTTACATTACGGTTGTCGGAAAATTGGTTTTGCTCGTACTGGTATGTGCGGTCATTATCCTTTGTCTGCATATAGTCACCGTTCACATCAAAAGTAAATTTTCCGACGGTGCCGTTATAATATACATTCGCGCTGTTGCAAGGGAGGGCCTTGAACCAACCTTTAAGATCTGATGCACTTGACTCAGAGAGTGAGCTATTTTCGGTAATATCATTTAGAAAATATCCATAGTGATGACCTCTATTATAATCATTACGATAATAAGCGCCTATACTATGATTTTCGTTAAATTGGTAGTTAAACCCAAATTTGCCGGATATAGTGGTTTGCGTTGTGCTAACGGACTCTTCCGACACCATGGATAATACCGATTTGCCATTCGTTGTACTCAAAATGTATTCATCATCATAGTTCTTGCCATGACTGAAATTGCCTGTGGCAAATATTTCAAGTCCGCCTGTACGATATTTCAAATCAAGTTGTTCTGTTGTGGTGAACCATTTGTTGTAAATATTGTCAGTATATGCGGAAAGACTGAAACCCTCGCCAACTGGCTTTTTGGTAACAATCTTTATCACAGCGTTCACATCAGCTCCATATTGCGCACCGGGATTATTGATAACCTGCACCTCCTTGATGTCCGAGGAAGCAAGCTGTCCCACCTCGCTTGAGTTTCTTACGAGGCGACCGTTGATATAAATTATTGCATTGCCACGGCCAAACACGCTGAAATTACCGTTGCTGCCAGTCAGCATCGGCACATTTTTAAGCACATCATTAGCCGAGCCTGTGGTAGCCAGCACACTGTTCTCCACGTTGGTGACAATCGCATTGCCCTTTATTCGAGTAGAGGGAAGACTTGCCTTGACAACTACCTCTCCCAGCATTACTGACGAGGGTGACAGAGAAAGAGTATTGAAATTACCATCGGCGGGGATAGGCAATATCAGATCTTCATAACCAATCATGGATACTTTGACCTTGTTGGCAGTACTATCAGCATTTTCAAACATAAAACCTCCAGTATCATCAGTAACCTTCCCATCAATGAAAGTTGAGTCAGACATCAGCACAACATTGACAAATGGGGTTGGTTGTCCAATCTCATCTACAATAGTACCTCGAATACCTTTAGCCCAACATCCAATAGAAGTTGCAACTAATAAAATTGTATATATTAATTTCATAGAATTTGGAGTTAAGATTGCTTATAGAATGTATTTCTGCGAATACGATCCTTTATGATAGTCATGACCAGTTGCTCTTTCTTCTCGGGACAATTCTGATATATACAATAATCATTGTCAGAATTATTTAACACACTCCTTGAACATCCTCCCAAGCATAGAGGAAATATAGGACATGAAATACAATTCTGATTAGAGAACCGTTTCTGTTGTCTGATTTGAAATTTTTGCTTTAGATCATCTTCAATAGTGGTGGAAGTTATGTTACTCTCAGATTTCTCAGCTTCAAAATTGATTGCGGTACATTTAAAAATACGGCCATCACTATTAATGACTATGGTATTGGCTTTGTCTGCATAACACATATTTCTTAGATTATCCAGGATTGCTGGATAAGCATATACTCCTAAAGCGCAAATTGAATCCATAAGGATGTCCATTTGACCCGTTATGTCAGCTTCTTCAGATGTTTGCCAAACCTGTTGTATGTTAACTGATAGAAATTTCTTGCAATCATCTGAAAGCCCCTTGATCCAAGAGGTAATATCCTTGCATTCGCTTATATTTGCTGGAGTTACGTTTATTCTTAATGTTACAGAGATACCTTTATTAAGCAAAGATTCTATGTTAGATGTAATGGTGTCAAAAGAGTCTTTCCCTTTTGATATCCGAGTTTTGTTATGGGTTTGTTTACCACCATCCAATGTTATTTGCATGAATTTCACATAATGCTGTGAAAGAAAATCTATCATTGAAGGTGTGAGTAAGAACCCATTTGTTGTAAAAGATATTTGAATATCTTTGTTTACTTTGGAGACGGCATTTTCAGTATATTCAATTAATAGTTTTACTATAAGTATGTTTTATTAAAGAATTAATGCAATGAAATCCATTTTCAAACGTTATTGTCTTACATATACTTATCTCTCCAATTATGTCAAGACAAGCAACGAAGATAAATATAAGCGAG